>JABHOV010000046.1 GCA_018695135.1 Candidatus Melainabacteria bacterium
ACGAGGTATCTCCATTTAATCGGGTGCTAAAATGATCCAGATTTACAACCTAAACACCAAAAGCACCCGATCTACTTTTGTTGTTTTTTAATCGTCTACATGGGTTTAATTCCTTCCTCAGGAAACCTACGGTTTCCCAAACCCCTTCCCTTTTGCGCGGCAAGCCGCGGGGAATTAAACCCAAAGACGATTAAAAACCCTTGCAAATAGAAATTGAATATGCCAAGATAACACTCGTTATGATACCTCGTTTATTAGCAACTGAAATAATTAAGACTTTACCTAATCCTGTAGAAAAAGCTGTTTAAGCTGTTGATTTAACAGGTCCTGACAACAGACCAATCAAAGCCGCAATCTTCTATCAGCCCGACCAAGGTGCCAAAGATTTTGAGCTTGATCCAGCAACTGAAATACCAGTTGGATTTATTGAATGTGAAGCAAGGACTTTGCTAAAAAAGAAGCAACTAGCGTCTAAGGATCATTTTGACAACTGGCTTAATACAATGGTAAGGACTAATATCGCTTCAGGTGTGAATATTGTTCAAACTCATGTTCAGGGCACTTTGTCAGATGTACCAGATCATGAGGGCAACGCTGAAGAAGGTTGCCGTACTGTTACAGACGTAAACTGTTATACCATAGCTAAGCCGGAATTCTGGAGTGGCGAAGCTGATAGGGCAGAGACAGAACAAAACTCAGCAGATGTCACAAATGCAGTAAGAGCAGAACACGGTGCTTTTCGCTATGCTATTGCCAGCCGCTTGGCAAAATCTTCATCAAGTGTTTCAGGAAATGCTGAAACTGCTTAACTACCAAAATTCCTCTTCCTCTGCTCAAAATCTTCAACTGCTCTCTTCAACTCAGCTTCATCCAATTTCTCACAAAAATAAATCTCTGCATAGCTCGCTTCAATAATTGCCGCGTTTTGTAAGCTCTTGTCGCCTTCAATGATTATTAAGTCGGGTTTGTCGAATTTGTTTTCTATTGCTTCGGGGCTTATATCCTCGCTATTGAGAAGTATTGATTTGAATTGTTTAAGGACTTGGCTACGTGCATGTTTCTCTGTCTTTGATTTGATGATTAAGATTTTAATTTGATCTTGTTCAATTAATGTCATTGAATTTTTCCAAGTATAAATTCTCTTAACTCTTGAGTGATTTTGTAGGCTGTTTGAGCTTCATCTTGTTCTATGTCTTCACCAGGGTACCTGGCATCTACTGCAAAATCATTAAGCTGAGAGCATTGTTTTTTAAGAGAGTCAAAGCTAGTATCTAGACTTGAACATTCACTCAACAGTTTAAGCAAGTCATGAGTTTTGTCGATATTTTTATCATTATGAATTAGATATGCTTTTAGAAGTTTTTCTATACATTGTTGACCATGGAAGCAAACTAAATCATAGAGATCCTCTTCAATAATGAGTTCTATATTTCGAAAGTCGTGGTCAGACTTTCTAATCCATTTTTTGACTATCTCTTTCATAGAGCAGTTTTCCTTTTTCAAGAATTTTTTTAGTGAATGGATCTCCCATTTGGATCATTTTATTTATGTATTCTGGTTTCTTGACCATTAAGTCAATGGCTATAGTACCAGGGTGATGATTTTCTAGTATTGAAACAGCTTCTTTACGAGCGTTCTTGGAATCAGTGTTAAGCATTACTAGGACATCGTAATCACTACCTGCTTCTGGCTTGCCCCAAGCTCTTGAACCAAAGAGCAGTACTTTCTCTGGTTTATAGTTGGAGACTATGCTTGTGATGAATTGCTCAAAATCAGAGTCCATGTCTTTACTATACCACGCTAGGAGCTTGTCATCCAGCCCCACTTTTCAACTAGAAATACTCCAAAATATTAAGAACTCAAGTTAAGTGGGGCTGAACGCCAAGCTCATTAATTGTTAGGATCCAAAATCACGGAGTATCATTTTTGTTTGTTAATTAAGTAATTCAGTATCGGTGGTGGAAGTAAAGTAGTTAGGATGACCATGATGACGGTGATTGCATAAAGCTCGTCGTTAACCACTCCAATTGATTTACCAACTGTAGCAAAGATTAAACCAACCTCCCCGCGCGGAACCATGCCCATGCCAATTATCATACGATTGATTGGGCTTGATGAGGTGAATGCCCAGCCACAAATTAATTTGCCGACTATGGCAACAGCAGTGATCGCAAGTGCTGCGATCAAAGTACCGGGTTTTGCAAAAACAGCAAGATCAACTTGCATACCGGTGATCACAAAAAATATTGGTACAAATAAATAAGACAGGGGTCTAATATAATCGTGAATCGAATATTCAGCCAAGAATGATTTAAAATGAATTTCCTCAAGCACTAGTCCAATTGCAAAAGCACCGACGATGGTTGCAAGACCCGCTTGATTAGCGAGGTAGGCACCCATAAAACAAAGCACCAGGGCGGTTGTTAACATCATCCCTGGGATTTTGAAAATGGAAATTAATTTAATAGTGCGCTGAGCTAGCATTACTCCAAGTACTAGGGCAATAACTACAAAACCAATTGCCTTTGCTGAGATGTTGACGATTGAGTCAATTTCAATATGTCCAGATTGTGCCATACCAGTTACGATGGCAAGAATAATGAGACCTAAAATGTCATCGATGACAGCAGCGCCAAGAACAATGCGAGCTTCTTCATGCTTCATATAATCAAGGTCTTTAAATACTCTTGCGGTAATTCCAACAGAAGTCGCGGTGAGTATTGCGCCCATGAACAATTTGCTTATATTGGTAATGTCTGGCACTATCATGCCAGTGATGTAATAGCCAATAAGGAATGGAGTAATAACTCCAGCTATTGCCACTAATAAGGACTTAAATCCGACAGCGAGCATTTCGGTGATATTGGCTTCAAGTCCAACATCAAATAGCAAGATAATCACACCTAGCTCGGCGAAAATTGCAATGTGCATGTCGTGTTTAATAAATTCAAGTCCGCTGTAATTAAACAAAATAATGTTGCCGACTATTATACCAGCAGTCAATTCGCCCAAGACCTCTGGTTGTTTGAGTTTCTCGGCTATTATTGCACCTATCTTGGCGGCAATTAATACAATAGAAAGTCCTAAAAGAACAGGTACAACGGGGTCGTGATGAGCAGCTTCCATATAGCATTAGCTTAACAGAGATCCTTTGCTTTCGTCATCTCCTAGCTTAAGGCACTGAAGAATGCAAAGTCTCAACCCTTTTTTCATGGACCCGACTAGAAAAACTTCGTTTTTCACCGTGTCCTTAATTTATTGCTTTTCTTAATGATTTTACTGGGTCTTTCTGATAAGATTTAGCCCAGTGCCCTGATTTGGGTGCCTCATTTTATATATAAAAAGGATACGAAAATGGCTAGACAAAAATTTGAAAGAAAAAAACCAAACGTAAATGTAGGTACTATTGGTCACGTTGACCACGGTAAGACTACACTTACTGCAGCTATCTGTATGACCCTCGCTGGAAGTGGTAATGCAGAATCTAAGAACTACGCAGATATCGATGCAGCTCCAGAAGAGAAGGCACGTGGTATTACGATTAACACGGCACACGTTGAGTATGAGTCTGAATCAAGACATTACGCTCACGTTGATTGCCCGGGTCACGCGGATTACGTTAAAAACATGATCACTGGTGCGGCGCAAATGGATGGAGCGATACTTGTTGTATCTGCTGCAGATGGTCCTATGCCTCAAACTCGTGAGCACATTCTACTTGCTCGTCAAGTTGGTGTTCCACATATCGTTGTTTTCATGAACAAATGCGACATGGTTGACGATGATGAATTACTTGAATTAGTTGAAATGGAAACTCGTGAATTGCTTTCTAAGTATGAATTTGACGGTGATAACATCACTTTCATCCAAGGTTCAGCACTTAAAGCAGTTGAGCAGATGACAGCTAAAGTAGATACTAAAAAAGGCGAGAACGAATGGACTGACAAGATCTTTGATCTTATCGATGCAGTTGACGCTTCTGTTCCTACTCCTGAGCGTGATGTTGACAAGCCTTTCTTGATGGCTGTTGAGGACGTTTTCACTATTACTGGTCGTGGTACTGTTGCTACTGGTCGTATTGAAAGAGGTTCTCTCAAAGTTGGTGAAGAAGTTGAGATCATTGGTCTAATGGAAGAGCCGCGCAAGACAGTAGTTACTGGTTGTGAGATGTTCCGTAAGACACTTGATTCAGTTCAAGCTGGTGATAACGCTGGAGTTTTACTTCGTGGTATTGATAGAGACAATATTGAAAGAGGACAAGTTATTGCTAAGCCTGGTTCAATCAAGCCGCACACTAAATTCGTTGGTAGCGTTTACGTTCTTACCAAAGATGAAGGTGGCAGACACACTCCTTTCTTCAAGGGTTACAGACCTCAGTTTTATATCAGAACTACTGATGTAACTGGTGATGTTGTACTTCCTGAAGGAGTAGAGATGGTTATGCCTGGAGACAACATTGAAATGACAGTTACTCTAATCCAAACAGTTGCAATGGAAGAGGGAATGAGATTTGCAATCCGTGAGGGTGGTAAAACTGTTGGTGCTGGTGTTGTTGCATCAATTATTGAATAGTTTTTAATGAACTAGTATTTAAATAAAAAAGCCCTGCAGAGAAGTGGGGCTTTTTTTTGTTTGTGATTAATATTAATTATAGGCAATCACCTTCACCGACAATTTTTTCCCATTGACCACTAATGGTTGTTTTTCGCCAGCTATTTGTAACATATGGTTCTATTTTCATATAAACACATAGAGCTCCTGATTCATGCATGAATATATCACCCGGCGATGGATCAAGAGGAGCTTTATCAATAGGCTCTAATCTCATAACACCAGAGATATGTAATGAGCGCTTTGGCTCTTCGGTATTAATTCCGACCCTTGGTTCATCGTCACCCTTGCGGACCAAGTCTGCAAGCTCCTCTTTAATTGCAGGGATAGTATATTTTTCCCAATTGTCGATGTAACGTTTAAGCCACCTATAATTGGGGTTTGATTCCATTAGAGTAGTATAGTAATCAACATAGAATTCATAATCTTCAAGTCTTTGCTCTTGAGCTTTGATTTCTTTCGTGATTTTAAGTCCTGTTGTTGCAAACAATGCTTTAGATTCTTCAAAGCCTATAAGCAAACTGTTCCCATGATTATTTGTGATGTCATGACCAAGAACTATGCTGTCTTCTGCATTTACTGAAGTATGTTTTCCAATCGCAATACTATTGTTTGCATTAGCATGATTGTATGCACCCATTGCAATACTGCCAGTACCTTTGGCTACGTTTTTGTAACCAAGTGCGATTGGTGCTATTGCTTGCGTGTTTCCATTTTCATCATTGCTATCTACACTAGCTACGACGTTGGCATAACCAATTGTCGCCGCTGCTCTTGCTGCGGTGTTATTTCTTTCACCTATTGCAACCGAATTATCATTGTTTGGTGTGATCAAGTTATTTAATCCACTCATTAAAGTGTTTGCACTATGATTTCTATGTTGAATACCAACTTTGAGACTAGCAGTGCTTAGACTAACAGTGTTGAGATTATTAGTTTCAATATCATCGATGTCTGCATAGCTAGCATCGATTGATACAAAATTACCGTTGTCTGCAATTATTGCATCTGACTTAATCACACCTGCTACGTCTAGTTTGGCATCAGGTTTGACTGTGCCTACACCGACGTTGCCTGTTGTATCTCTACCAGCACTAGTGCCTACAAACAATGTTGGGATATTACTATTGAAACCAACGGCTAGACTGTTACTATTACTGTTACTCATGCGGTAAGTTATTGAACCTTCTTTAGTTCCACTGCCAATAGCAACTGCACCAACTGCATTAGTATAAACTTCATAGCCTAACGCCATGCTTCTATTACCGTAGCTATCTGATTCTTGACCTACAGCAAAGCTACCATGTCCATTTGCTGTTGCCCCACCAAGGGCAACTGAAGTACCACCATAAGCTTTGGACAAGAAGCCAAGAGCAGTTGAATTATTTCCGGTAGCTTCAGAGTAACCCCCTAGTGCTACTGCATTGCTACCATTTGCTATTGCCTGAATACCAATAGCGATTGAATTACTTCTCTTTGCTTTTGTTTGTGCTCCAAGTGCAATTGAGTAATCTGCATTAGTCTTTGCATCATGTCCAATAGCAACTGATTGCAAACCTATTGCTAGGGAGTCAGAAGCGATACTAAGTGCGTTAAAGCCAACAGCACGTGAATTATCACCAATAGAAAC
>JABHOV010000089.1 GCA_018695135.1 Candidatus Melainabacteria bacterium
AATTGGATGGTGATTCTAGGCAACTAGATGCTTGGCGCCAGCTTGCTAGCGGCGCTGAATTTACTGATGATGAACAAAAAACTGAAACTGAGATCATTGCAATTGCCATAAGAGACTTCGATGTTTTTTTTGATCGAAAACCAAGTACCCAGCCTAAGGTGGATGTACTTATGGGAGAGAACTGCTTTGACAAGGTTTTATGGAAGGCTGCAGGGCTCCAAGAAATTAAGATGATCAACTTTGATGGTTGGGGAGAGCCGGTAGAACGTGGTGGTGGACTGGAGTTTAGAGATACAGTCAAATGTACTCAACCCACTGGCTCGATTGCTTATTATGAGCGTACTTTGCAGGGTGGTGGCGCGCAACAGCTGGCATCTGGCTTGAGAACGAAACAAGCAACCCAGGATTTTATTAGTGGTGTTTTTGATATTGCTATTAGACAAAGAGATTTTGACCAAGAAGAACTTACTACTAAGAATCTTGAAGATTTTTACCAGAAGAGTTTTGTATTAGATCCTCAATTTACTAAATTAATGAACAAGATGGTGCAGTCATTGCGTTTGTCATTAAGATCAGAAGTTTTTGGTTTGGATCTCGATAATGATCTTAAGGTGAGTGATGAGAAGATTTTGCGTAATTACTTCAGGCATGTAATTAAGTCACCTTTAGTTTTCTTGGATCTTTTTAACATCGCTTCCCGACCAACTTCTAGGTCAGGCTCCCAGCTTAAGGAGTATCTTGATAAGCCGGAATTTGATAATCAACTTGATTTGCTTGCTGAGAAACTGACTAGTGATGAGATCGTTTCGATACTGGGTGATGTGCGTGCGATTCCTTATGCAGCTATGTTTAGTTTGCTGGGTGGTAATCATGTGAGTTTTTATGGTTTTGGTAAATTGATTGACAATACAAAGCTCATTGAGACTATTCAATATTTTTATAAACAAGAAGATTCTCAAGAATCTCGCTTGATGAAACATGTGATTGATTCACTAGAAAAAGGAATTATTAGTTCAGACCAGGCTTGTTATAGAAAAGCCCATTTTATTATTGAGCAAGCTACCGATCCTGAGTATAAAGTGAGTGAGGATCTCTTGATTGATAAGCTCAGCACTGCACAGCAAGAGACCATGAATTTTGTTGCTTTAATCAAAAGCTATCAGGTAGAGGATTCTAGTAGAGTCAAAATAGAAGAATTGATGCAAGATCAGGCTGATTTGCGTGATTTGTTAATTGCTAGGCGTAATGACGCGGCAGTTCCAAGACTCGCTATTGCACTTGCAATGTCAGAGATTTTGAAGAAAACACAAGCTGAGAATTTGAATCCGCTTGATCGTGAGAATATTCCAGAGAATATGTTAGATCTTTTGAGGAAGGCTTTTGCGGCGGGGGCGTCTACCTTTGGTAATGGCTGTATAGATTAGAACAAGCTTTGCTTGTTCTAATTGGTTGCGCTCGCCTTACAGGCTCCCTGGTTGCGCTTCGCTGCCTCTTAAGGACTTTGTCAAAAGAAGCAGCGAAGCGCAAAGTAGCAAATCTTGGATTTGCGCAACCAGGCATCATTTTATGATGCCGCAACCGGCACGAAGTGCCTTATTTACTAATTCTTTCTGCCAGCCAAGCCAGCGCCAAACACGCCTAAAGCGAGTGTGGTAAATATAGGGTGTGCTTTGACAAAATTGCCAAATTTGCTACATAGATCTAAAACTTTTTCGGAACCGGCTCTGCGTTTGATTGCGCCCTTGAGCTCATTGAGTTCTTTATTGCGACCCATTTCTTCTTCGAAAATAGGATTGTATACCATTATTATCTGCCTTTATCTTTTATTTATACCCATTTTTTGAGTATCCTAAACATCCCTTACCTATAAAAAGCACTGTAAACACAGGAATTTACTGTATTTACCTATCAACACCGGGTCGTAACGCTGTAACGCTTTGCTAATACGCATATACAAAGCGTTACATTGTTATCACCCGGTGTTGTTACGTAACGAAACGTTACATTGTTATCACCCGGTGTTGTTACGTAACGAAACGTTACAGCGTTACGACCCGGTGTTGATACAATGGCGTTGATGGTTGGGCAATTCGCTATCTTGAATATTACACCTGATTCTTTTTCTGATGGCAATGAGTCCAATCTTGATGCGTCTTGGTCTGTTGCTAAGGCAAAAGAGCTTTTGCAGCTAGGGGCTGATTTTGTGGATATTGGAGCTGAGTCGACACGTCCAGGTGCTAGTTTTGTTTCAACAGAGCAGGAGTGGTCTAGGCTTAGGTCTTTCTTGGAAGTTTTTGATTCAGAGTTGCAAGGGGCGGATACTGTTCTTTCACTAGACTCCCGTAATCCGCAAGTCATTAAACAGGTCTTCCAGGAATACGGCAAGAAATTTGCATTCTTGAATGATGTAACGGGTTTACAAAATCGAGAGCTATTGAAAGTGCTTGCTGATCATATTGATCCTTCAGTGAAACTCATTACTATGCACTCTAAAGGAGGTGTGCCACCTAGTATTAAAGCTGCAGAGATTAGGGATGATTTTTATGAAATGGGCTTGCTGGAAGATCTCAAAAGGTTTTGGGATCAAACAATCACGGCTTGCCAAGAGTTTGGCATTGATTCAGGTCGTTTGGTTTTGGATCCAGGTTTGGGTTTTGGTAAAAATTTAAATCATTCCTTAGAGATTCTTGAATTGATACCCAAGCTTAAGCAAGAGTTTGCTTTGCCTATATTGATTGGAGCTAGTCGTAAGAGTTTTTTGGCTTTGTGGCAGCCAGGCAAAGACTTAGATGAGCTGACGCTTGAATACAACGAGCTTTGCAAGCAGCAAGGGGTCGATTATTCGCGTAATCACGTCATTAAGGCTGGGTGTTATAATTGACGAGATGGAGTTAACTCTAAAAGATACCAAAGAAGAACTTTCCAAGCTTGAACAAGAGTCTAGTAAGGACTTTGCTGCAGTCAAAGATTCTAGAGAGCTAAATGATGTTCGCGTGAAATACCTTGGTGACAAGAGTGTGATTATTAATATACGACGTAACATGAAGCATGTATCTAAGGAAGAGAAACCTGAGTTTGGTAAATTAGTTAATCAAGTAATGACTTCTATTAATACTGATTTTGAAACTGCTAAAACCAGAATAGAAACTGCTGAACTTAATGCCAAACTTGAGAAAGAAAGAATTGATCCGAGTCTACCTGGCTTGGGTACAAAGCTCGGTAACTTACATCCATTGACTATGGTAACTAATGACATCGTCAAGATTTTTGAAAGAATGGGCTTCTCACTAGTAGATGGTCCTGAGATTGAGAATACTTATTATAATTTCACGGCGCTCAACACACCTGAAGATCATCCTGCAAGAGATGAGCAAGATACTTTTTATACTAGCCTTGGAGACGATGTTCTATTAAGATCACATACTTCTTCTATCCAGATTCGTGCAATGGAAAGGCTTAAGCCGCCGTTTCGAATTATTGGTCACGGTCGAGTTTACCGTAATGAAGAAGTCAACGCGCGTAAGATGCCTTTCTTTCATCAGCTTGAAGTTATGATGATAGAAGAGAACGTGAACTTCGGTAATATGAAATGGGTGCTCAATGAATTCCTCAATCAGTTCTTTGGGGAGGATGTGCCGACTAGGTTCCGTCCAGATTTTTTCCCGTTTACTGAGCCGTCTGCTGAACTTGATGCACAATGTGTTTTCTGTAAGGGCAATGGCTGCACTACTTGCGGTAACCGAGGTTGGCTAGAGCTGATGGGTTGCGGTATGGTTGATCCTAAGGTTCTTGAGATGGCAGGAATAGATCCAGAGAAGTATTCAGGCTTTGCTGCTGGTCTTGGAATTGATAGATTTGCCATGCTTAAATATAAAATCAATGATATTCGCTTTATGTTTAATGGTGATCAGCGGTTTTTGAATCAGTTTTAGGTTATTTATGTAATCTGCGATGTCTGGTATGAAAAATACATGCAATTTCATGTTGGCACTGTGAAAAATAGGGTATAATTCACACTAGATGCTAGAAAGATCACTCAAATTGCCTTTAGGAGGCTCTCAAAGTATATTTTTGTTTGGCCCTAGAGGGGTGGGTAAGAGCTACTGGTTATCGAGGCAGCTGCCAGGAGCCTTGTATATAGATCTTCTGGATAGTCAAATACGTTTTGATTTGGAGGTAGATCCATCAAGATTGAGAAGGTATCTTAGTCAAGATCTTAATCAATGGATTGTAATTGATGAGATACAAAAGCTTCCGGAGCTACTTGATGAGGTTCATAAATTAATTGAACAAGAAGGACGCAAGTTTGTTCTAACTGGTTCTAGCGCTCGTAAGCTAAAACGAGAAGGAGTGAATTTACTTGCGGGACGAGCTTTAACTTATAAATTATTTCCTCTTACTGCAATTGAACTAGGCTGCCAGTTTGATATTGCTCATTCATTAGAGTTTGGACATATGCCTAGTATTTATGACAAACAAGATTTGGATAAAGCAGATTACTTGAATTCTTATATAAAAACCTACCTTAAAGAAGAAGTGATGCAAGAAGGTTTGGCTAGAGATCTTGCTGCGTTTTCTCGTTTCCTTGAGGCTGCTAGTTTCTCTCAGGGCTCTACTTTGAATATTAGTGCGATTGCTCGTGATGCTTCTGTCAAAGCTAATACGGTTGCTGACTATTTTGATTTGATAGAGGATATGCTTATAGCTTATCGTTTGCCAGTGTTCACGAAGAGAGCTAAGCGTCGTTTGGTCGCTCACCCCAAGTTTTATTTTTTTGATGCTGGTATTTATTATCACCTCAGACCCAAGAGTATTTTAGATTCAGTTTCTGAATTACATGGAGCAGGTTTAGAGACTTTGATTTTACAGGACTTACTTGCAGTAAATGAATATGAAAAGCTAGGTTATCAAATATTTTATTGGCGTACCAGTAATGGAACAGAAGTAGATTTTGTTTTATTAGGAGAAAAGAAACTATTAGCAATTGAAGTTAAGCATTCAAGTAAAATTGATCGGAGTGATCTCTCGGGTTTGAGATCTTTTGCAAAGGATTATCCAGAAGCAGAATTAATTTGTCTCTATCTTGGAAATAGTAAGCAAGAGATTGACGGCGTTAAGGTTTTGCCTGTGCCAGAGGTTTTACTGAATTTAGAGAGCTATCTTTAAGATTTGCCATGCTTAAATACAAAATCAATGATATTCGCTTTAATGGGGATCAAAGTTTTTTGAATCAGTTTTAGCGGCAATATGTTAAGATAACACATTGTGGTAGTTTCTATAAATCGATATTCTTTAGAAAGAGAGTCAGTCGCTGGAAGTGGTATTGGTGAGCCTAAGCTTACCGATATTCTTAAACGGGGCTCGATGTTAAATTCTTATGGTTCGCCACTTGCCTTCGATGGTGAAAGATACTTCTTTGATATTCATGGGACGCATGATGATACTCGTTTGAGTATGAAAAGACTCAATGCCGATCCCAAGAAGCAAGACGAGACTGTGTACAAAGTTGTGCAAGCTGATACGAAGCAAGGATTTTTTTCTGATATCTGCTCATGGCTTGATCAATGGTTTGAGTCTGATATTCCAACTGAAATGAAATTATTAGAGCAAGAACCGGTTGTAACTAATGGTTTATTAAAACCTGCATATGTTAATTATTTAATGCAATACCGCAAGCAGATTAATCCTGGTAGTGATGATTTCTTTTTGAGGTATGGTTGTTTTGGTGCTGATGTTTCTAGTGCTTTATTGATCAGTAATGCAACTGAAATAGAGGCTGTAGATTGTAATGCGATTGACTTAGAGGCTTATAGTAATTGCTTTGAAATGTCATTAGATGATTTGAAACATAGAATTATTGATAACTATGACGAGACATTTGCATCTACTTTAGAAACTAGGCGTGCTGAGTGTTTTTGGATTACAAATGAGGCTTTTTCTGATATTCCCAGAGAGCTACTGATACTATATGAACTCAAAGCAATTGCTGCGACGAATATACAAGCATGTGGTGATGGTGTGAGTTTTGATTGGGCTTATCCCGGAGAAGAGATTATAGAAAGAAGAACTTTGTCTTTTCGCAAAGGATGGATACCAGAGGCCTTAGAAGATATGGAACCTTGTGATTGTTATATACAAAAATGTAGTGAAACAGCGAGCCCTGCTGAGTCAATGGATTTAATCATGGGACAAGTGCAGCCAGGTGCACCAGTGATCTTAGGTCATTCCTTGGCAGATATCTCTGATGATTTGAATACGGTAGTTGATGATGCTATTGCGGATTATGAGGATTATAAATTAATAGATATACCAGAAATATATCAAATTAAAGTAGCCCAAGATCCAGTTCAAGAGCCAGGTATACCAGCATTCATTAAAAACTATGGTTTTAGGCTTTGCGGCTATCAAGAAGCTAGTTAATGTTGGGTTTCTGGTGAATCAGTGTGACCTTGCTTGAGTGACTTGTACAAATTTACAACTGCGGAACGTACTAGTTCTTTAAGCCCTATGCTTTGAGATTCTCGC
Organism: Candidatus Melainabacteria bacterium; assembly: GCA_018695135.1. Taxonomy (GTDB): domain Bacteria; phylum Cyanobacteriota; class Vampirovibrionia; order LMEP-6097; family LMEP-6097; genus JABHOV01. The sequence goes on from JABHOV010000089.1 coordinate 6,526, forward strand.
TCGATAACTTTGAATGTGATTATTTTATTCATGAATTTCAGCAGATCAGCAAATTGCTCAAATTCACATAGTGGTTTAGCAAGTTTGGCTGCAATCTCCGGGTCAATCGAGGCCATTGTGTGATTATTATTCTCTTCTACCATCTTGAGTGATTTAGCTTTGCTTACTACCTTGTCGACAAGATGGGCTAGTAATGGAGTCTGCTCTTGATAAGCGTAGTGTAGTAATTTCTGGCGAACTGTTCTAAAAAGCTCCTCTTGAGTTAATTCTGTAGAACTTTGATATTTTTTTGGCTTTGTGGCACTAGCGTCTACAACTTTGATAGTGACTGACCAGTTATCAGAATTGTCATCGGACTTTTCTGCATGAATAGAAGTTGTTGAATATCTTTCATCAATTAATGCTTCTGCAGATTTAGCTTCCAGCGTTAATGCCAAGCTTTGATTAGCTTGATAATGAAACTTGATTTGAGCAGCAAAACCGTCATTGAAGTTTTGATCTAAGCTTTGTTGATTTTTGATCTTGCTAAATAATTTATCTAGCTCTGTTGTTGAGCTTTGAGCTTGGTTAATAAATCTATTTTGTATTTGCTGCCAGCTGATTGTTGCCATAATTCTGTCACTATTGATTATAACGTTTTGCCTTACTTTTGCTTAGTCAGGAGCAAGTCTTCTGGTTTTTAGCATTTTTCAACTTATGCAAAATCAACTAAAACATCTTCATTTCGGTTCTGAGATATCTTGCCATAAAAATAGGTACCAATATTGTTCAAGATCATATTGAAGTGATTGATTGGATCAATAATTTCTTTTGGTAGGAAGCGTTGTAGCCCATCAATAACGGCGTTGATAGCATAGAAGATACCGGCTTTTTGCATGTCTGGATCTTTATGTTGGACCATAGTCATGTCACCAGCAAAGCCACCGATATTACGAACCAGTCCACCAAGTTTGTTCATGAAGTTACGTTTGTTAGCACCAAAGATCACACCAAGCAAGGAACCACCAAAGATGGTATGACCAAAGAGAGCCATAGTGTGTCCTTGATCCTTGTCGCTAGCAACAAAGATTTTTCTGTCTTTGCCAAGTCCACCCTGGACAATCTCTTCAAGTATCTTAGTGCCGGCTTTAATATTTTTGAAGAAGTTATCAGCCTTGCTCATGACCCTGTCACCAACCAAATGATTCTGAGTAAAGTCAAGCAACGTCATTCCCGCACTCATACCCCTGGCTAGATGAATGTCTTCAAGTTTCATCCAAGGTACAAACATAGGATCAAGTGCTCTAGCGATAAAATCAATGACCTTGTTATTTTTTAAAGCTTCGACAGCAATATGAGCATAGCGAAGAGAAGTAACTGCTTTGGAGACTCTGACAGTATTGGTATTAAGAAAATTGGTTAATGACTTAGGTAAGAAATTCTTCAGGCAGTTGAGTCCGGTGATTGCATGCATCGTTGAAGATATCCAGTAGCCGTATTTGGGGAAATGCTTGGTCAAGAATTGGTTGATAGCTCCGTCTTCTTGACTAGCTTGAGGCTGCTTTGCTTCTAGTTCTATTGAAGGTTCTAAAATCGCACGACTTGAAACAGGCTCTCCGAAATGAAGACCATCTTGTAAAGAGCTATTAGGCGCTTGTAGAAGCATGCTCATTAGATAAGATTGTAGCTTATTTAAGCCTTAGCTTTCATTTTCTCAGCTTTTTCAATAGCTTCTTCAATACTTGCAACCATATAGAATGCTTGCTCAGGAAGATCATCGTACTTACCTTCAAGGATACCTTTGAATGATTTGATAGTGTCTTCTAGTTTGACGTACTTACCAGGTGAACCAGTGAATACCTCAGCTACGTGGAAGGGCTGTGATAAGAACTTCTGGATCTTACGAGCACGGTAAACAACAGCTTTGTCTTCGTCTGTTAATTCATCCATACCAAGAATCGCGATGATGTCTTGAAGCTCTTTGTATTTTTGCAAGATGTTTTGTACTTTGCGAGCAATGTCGTAATGCTCTTCACCAACGATGTCCGCCTTGAGTGCTGAAGAAGTTGAATCAAGAGGATCAACTGCTGGATAAATTCCAAGCTCGGCAATTTGTCTTGAAAGAACTGTAGTAGCGTCCAAGTGAGCAAATGTAGTTGCGGGAGCCGGATCAGTTAAGTCATCGGCAGGAACGTAAACAGCTTGCACTGAAGTGATCGAACCCTTGTGAGTTGAAGTGATTCTTTCTTGAAGTTGACCCATTTCGTTAGCTAGAGTTGGCTGATAACCAACCGCTGAAGGCATACGTCCAAGAAGGGCGGATACTTCAGAACCAGCTTGCGTGAAACGGAAAATATTGTCAACAAAAAGAAGCGTATCTTTGCCTTCTTCATCACGGAAGTGTTCAGCCATAGTGAGACCAGTAAGAGCAACACGCATACGCGCTCCAGGAGGCTCATTCATCTGTCCGTAAACTAGAGCAACTTTGTCGATAACGCCTGATTCTTTCATCTCTTCCCAAAGGTCATTACCTTCACGTGTACGCTCACCAACTCCAGAGAAAACTGAAA
>JABHOV010000100.1 GCA_018695135.1 Candidatus Melainabacteria bacterium
ATCCGCGGTGAGCTGCAAATCTCAAATGGAATAAGGGCACTTGTTGCCAATGGTGAAGCTAAAGCCGTACCTATTCATTGGATCGATGTTGGTAATGAAGATCTTTATCAAGACGTAAGAGCCCTTTATGAGGATTTCAATTTCAGTAAATCAAATGAGTTTTTCTATACCATCAATAATAAAGTAATCAAATTTTTTGCTGATGCTAAAATCACCGAGCTAAGAGTCAATAAAGCGGCTCTTAATCCAGCTGTCTTCCCGCAAATCAGTTTTCACAAAGACCAATTTTATGCTTATGAATTCCTTCCAGGGGATGTCCTCTATGACCTGAATTCACCAGAACGATTCACTAAGTTCTTGCAATGGCTCAAAAAAGAACTATGGAAGCCAGTTGATGTAGACAAGAAAGTCTTTACCAAAGCATGCCATAATTTCTATTTTGAAAAAACCAAACAAAGACTTGAAAAATATTTTGCTAAATACCCTGGAGATGACAAACCATTTATATTAGATGGCGAAAAGCTTCCTAGCTGTAGTGAACTAATAGCTCAAGTACCTTGGGATGAATTAGAAAACGGCATTCCGGTATTTATGCATGGGGATTTGCAGTTTGATAATGTAATTTATAATGAAAAGACCGGTGAATTTGCATTGATTGACTGGAGACAAGATTTTGCTGGACATGTAGAGTTTGGAGATTGGTATTATGACCTTGCCAAAATGGTTGGTGGCATTCTATTAAACTATGACTATGTCAAAAAGAACCTAATGAGTTATCACGAAGACGGTGACAATGTGACAATTGATTTTGCAACTAGATACCAAAGTAACAAATACGAAAATATCCTCACTGACTTTATCAAAGAACAAGGATTAGATGTTTCAAGAGTGCATATGCTGCGCGCTTTGATTTATCTCAATATGTCACCTCTTCACCACAATCCTTTTGACAAGCTCTTACGTGCTCTTGGAGTCAAGCTACTGTCTGATGCCCTGAAGGAGCACGCGAATGCCACTGGGGAATAAGACTCAATTATTTTTCTCCGCTTCTTCTCAACCTGGCAATTTTGGAGCTAGTGTTTATAACTATCTATTCAAGCAGCTTGATATCGATGCTGTCTACTTACCTCGCAAAGTACTAGACGCGGCCAAGTTAATTGAAGCGATACGTACTCTAGACATCAGTGGCTGCAGCATTTCGATGCCACTCAAAGGGCAAGTTATTCCTTACCTCGATGAGCTGGAAGAACTTTCTCAAGCTACTCAGTCGGTAAACACAATCACCAATAAAGATGGCAAACTCACTGGTTACAACACTGATTGCTATGGAGCCTTTCAAGTAATTGACAATATTTTTAAACCACAGTCAGCTCTGGTTTATGGCTCAGGTAGCGTAACAGCATCCGTAATCACCGCATTGCACAATTTTGGCTGTACTGAGATTTTTATCACAGCAAGAAATCAAACGAAGACTCAAGCTCTAGCTGACAAATACAAAATCACGGCACTAAATCATAACGAGGCAAAGTCTCATAAGTTTGAGCTTTTGATCAACACCACTCCTGCTAGCAAAGACCCAAGCAACACTGATCTCTTTGAGCTACTTGACCAAGTCGAGTCTTTATTTGACTTACCTGTCTCTACTACAGACACTGCCTTAATCGCCGAAGCCCGCAAGCTTGGAATGAAACTATCACCTGGTTTTGAAATGTCTAAATACCAACTACAAAAACAATTCTCTATTTATACTGAGATTTGGCCTGATATTGAAAAAATCAATGAAGCGCTAAGGCTTAATGGTTTTGTATAACTCATATATACTATAGCTATGTCATTTCTTGCATTAATACCCTTATTAATAGCCCTAAGCTGGCTTGGTTACAAACTAAACAAGAAGCTCCTAAGGTCTATTCCTAGATTTATAGCTTTACCTGGCATAGGTAAAATCGCAATAGACCTGGTACTTGGCTTCTCTGCGTTTTTCTTAGCTGCGCATCTTACAGCATTCCCTTTAAATAGTTTTATTAATGCTTGCTACTTAATCTCAGCACTCATTTTACTATGGTTCATTATTGACCTAAAAAATTTAAGGGATTATGTGATCGAGATCAAAAGATCAGAAACAAATTGGAGCATCCTTATATATGCTTTAGTCATCGGCTTTCTGGTTGGCTATAAAAACCTTTATGTCGGTGATTCTGCCAAGTTTCATTTCACGCTTATTGGTAGCCTTGCTAATAATCATATCTACCCACCTATTACGCCCTTTGATTTCAATCAAAACTTGAGCGGTTATCATTTTGGCATAATTGCTATATCCGCCTTATTTAAAATCATTTGTGGCTTTAATCCCTTTATGGCATCTGCTCTGCAACTCGGTTTGCAAGCAGCAGCCTTCGTCACATTGATTTATAGTTTATTTTTCATCTTGAATAAAGACGGAAACAAATCACTCTTGTTTACTCTTGTTTTTGTTCACTTCTATGCAATCCTGAATAAGACTTTAGTTATTCCATGGATGGTTTCAAGGTCACACACTCTTGCTTTATCATTGAGCTTGGTCATAATCATAAGCATTATTTTATTGAAGCAAAAAAATAAGCAAGAACATAACTGGCTAGCTTTCATTACAGTACTGACACCAATCTCTTTCTTTCTCTATTTTGCCTTCCCTGCTGATTGGTATCCAATAGTCGCTGGGATAGCTGCGTATCTAATTATCGAAGCTCTACTCAAGTTAGACTTCAGCAAAAATACTATCCTCTTTGGTCTAGTCAGTATCTTCAGTCTAGCTCTGGGTAAAGTCCTAACTTTAATGAAATCCTTTACTAGTCTCAATGACGTTGAGGCACTGGTCTTCAAACCAGGCTTCAGGTGGTTTTCAATGCTCAATACTGATAGTGCAGCATACCCATCAAGAATCACCAGCATCCAACTTGATCAAATGGTAGCAGTACCGCTTTGGTCTTGGTATAGTTTCAAATCATTCTTATTGCTTTTTATAATTACAACAATTATTTTTTTAATAGATAGCTTTCATTTTAAATCATTCAAAAAATCAATTTTATATTTTGCTGCATCAGCAAGTATGTTAGTGCCATTTTTGTATGTCTTTGAACCCTATCCAAAAGACACACAGAGATTTCTTTTCTATGCCCAGCTAATTTTCTTACTCTATATACTCTTGTTTATTGCAGAACGTCTTGAGTTCAAGATCCCTCAATTAGCAACGATTCTCTGCGCATGTTCAATAGCAAGCTTTGCATATTTAGTATTAATCAAACCAGAATATTACAAAACCTATGCAGTTCCTGACTCTCAAAGAGCCTTAGTTAAAGAGCTTGAGGATCTACATCAAACTGGCGATGTATTAATTGACACAGAATTTTTACATATAAGTTCTTTCTATTCCAATATTGCTGGCTACTATGGTATTGGTGGACATTTTTATTCAGCTGACATGATCTCAAGAAGCACTGCTATTTATCTTTTAAATCCGTTGCTCTTGCAAGAACTTGGTGCAGACTATTTACTTCTCAACAAAAGTCCAAAAATATCTCAAAACAAAACCAAAAGAACAATAATTACTAATCCAAATCAATTCTCTCCTCAAGCCATAGCAAGAGTGAACGACCATGAACTTTTTGAGATCATCCAACTCAAATCAAGCCCAACAAGTATCTTGCTCAAATTCATTGGCAAAGATAAAGTCTTTAGCCCTGAAGAGATTGCTGATTATCACAAAGAATATATTTGGATAGTGGGCAAACGTAATATCTATAACTTTAGTCCTATTACAAATAAACAAGGTGAGTTGACTAAAGCTCAATCAAGAGCAGAGCTTGAGCCAATCTATAGAAAGATGCAGAAGAACATAGCTAAAACCGATACAAACTTAGCCGTTTCATTATCTATGGGCGTAATGCCTAAATGACACTCCGCCTAAAAATCTGGGGATCCAGAGGATCCCATCACGGGACCAACTTTGGCATTATTGACTTTAGTTTTCTCACAACCGTGATATTCCTCGCAGCAAAGCTGACGAGGTATCTACGCGATTTTTTACCCTTCGGGCACCGGCTACGTGTCGGTTCTTCG
>JABHOV010000061.1 GCA_018695135.1 Candidatus Melainabacteria bacterium
AGAGTTAAAGCTGGTGAAGTTATTGCAAAAATATCAGACCCATTTGGAATTCATCTAATCAAAGTGAAGGCAAGTCGTGCTGGGATTATTATTGGTAAAGCAGAATTGCCATTGATAAATGAAGGTGATGCTTTATTTCATATTGCTTGTTTTGAAGAAGATGATAAAGCAGTCGCAGCTAGTGTTGAATCTTTTGATGAATTTGTGGATGGAACACTTGAGGAGGTCTTAGAAAGTTGATTAGAATCAAAACTAAAACATTGTTATTTACGGCACTTGTATTAGTGGTATTGGCTTACCCCGCTAAGCTTGCTGTACAAGTCTTAGTAAAAAAGACAGTTCAAGCCGAACTAACAAAATATATACAAGAAAACTATCAAACTGAGACTCAGCTAGAAATTGACAAACTCAGAATTAGCTTTGTTGATTTATTGAGATTGAAAATAATCGCAAGTGCTCAAAATCTGACCTTGAATGAAACTGCGAAGATACCCACAGTGAATCTATCTATTGCTCTTTTTCCGTTACTCTTTCACAACCAGCTTCTGGTCAATCACATATCAATTGAGAACCCAGAGCTTAACTATAATCATGACTTTAGCTTTGCTATATCGAAATCAGATAAAGGCAAATCAAGGTCTCTCTTTTTGAATAAAGTACTAATTAAAAATACAAGTATCAATCTTGAAAATAATCTAACTAATCAAAATTTTATACTCAATAACCTTGATTTAGAATTAAAAAACTTAATTATTGCAGCAAAGAATGACAAACCAGCCACTTATTCAATCAAAAACAAAACATTGAATCTAAGCGGAACCCTTCGCTTTGATTCCAAAACTAATTACGGTTATTATAGCTCCAAAGGACAAATTACCGATTTGGATTTTGGACAGTTGTTGACTGTAATTAGCGGTAAAAAACAAGGACTAAGTGGTTTATTAAAGATTGACAATCTCAAGTTGACGAGTTTTGGTAATGGTCAAGAGGACTTAAGCCAGAACTTAGTTGTCACAGGAGACTTAAGTGTCAAAGATGGAAGTTTGTATCTTTTAGACTATATAATAAAAACCAAAAAAGTAGTTAACTCAGTTATACCTATTGGAAAGCTGATTGATGTATTTGAAGTGGTTACTTTTGACCAAATCAAAGGGATGAATGGAACACGATATAACGATAGTTTAGTCAGTGATGATAGTAAATTTAGCAGCTTAACTGCAAAGTTAGAAATCAAAGACAAGAAAATCATCTTGAATAATTTAAAAATTAGAACACCAATTATGAAGATACAAGGTAGTGGTTATAATAGTTTCGATCAAAAAATGTCTTACAAGCTTGAAGCTAGTCTTGCTAATATTCCATTATTGCCCATTATAATCAAGGGTGTAAAAAAGGTGCCTATAGTATTAATTGATTTACACGGCTATTCATATAGACGTACAAAAAGTCTCTTGAAATTATTGAGCCGCCAAAAGGAGAAAGATAGTGAACCTGTTAAAAATTAGACATAGTCTTGGTTCTTGGCTTGAAGCTGGGCTTGGCTTGAATGAATCTCAACAAGATAAATTAATGACTAGTATTATAATAATTCTTTTTATTCGAAAGTAGCTGAAAACCAGGGAGCTTGCTCCCTCGGACGAAGCGAGAGAGAGCCAAGGTTTTTTTTGAGCAGGATCTCTAATCATGAAGTTCACTATAGATGGCGCAAAGCCATTGGTTATATTAGTACGATCATTGCTGTTTTTCTCATTGCTAGATTATGGCTTCCAGGATTCCAGTCTATAACTACATTCTTAGGTTTATTCTCGGCTGGTTTGGCAATCGCTTTTAAAGATGTTTTGACAGATATCGGTGGTTGGTAAGAGTCGCATTAGACAAGCTGGTGAAGTCTTTATGTCGGCACTTAAGATAGTTAGTCTTGGAGCGATGACTGGAGCCATTAGTGGAGCAGTAAATTAACGATCTTCTGAAATTAACTTAAAAGTTGAAATGGAATGAATTAAAATAGTGACGTTATGTCATTTGCTTGTAATGCTCTAGGGCTCTTTCTCGTGCAAATTTATGATCAATCATTGGACCTAGTTGATTTTTAAGCCATTGATTCTTATAGTCGCTACTAGGATCAAACTTCTTAGATTGAATTTCAGGATTGAATATTCGATAATATGGTGAGGCATCGGCACCGCTACCGGCTACCCATTGCCAGCCCATCGTGTTATTGGCAAGATCTGCATCTACCAGAGTGTCCCAGAACCAAGCTGCACCATCATGCCAATGAATCAAAAGATCTTTAGTTAGAAACGAAGCCACTATCATGCGGGCTCTATTGTGCATCCAGCCTGTTTGCCATAGTTGATTCATTGCTGCATCAACTACTGGGTAACCGGTTTGTCCTTTTTGCCATTTTTTTAAATTCGATGACGATTTTTCCCAATTAAAGCCTCTGAATTTTTTATTGAGTGCTTGGTTGATAGTTTCTGGAAAATGATACATTAGATAGTAAGAAAATTCTCGCCAGATTAATTGCCTGGTGAAGGCTTCGGTACTGGGCTGATTAATATATTTATTCCATACTTGCCTTGGACTAACTTGCCCCCAAGCTAGATAGGGAGCAAGCTTGGAAGTTCCATCTCTATCGAGCCTGTCTCTCAATTCCGAGTATTCATCTGCTTTAAATTTGGATCTCTTGTTAGTTTTTTCAAGTCCCCAGAAATCAATGATTGGCTTGTACCAGCCTGCCTGAGGAAGCAAGTTTAATTCTTCAACTGTCAACGATTTGTATTTTGTTTGTTTGAGTTTATGTTTTTTGCATGTTTTACCAAAGTCAATATCTTTAATCTTCTTATAGTAAGGCGTAAAAACCTTGTAGGGATTGCCCTGTAGGTTTTTGATATGCCATGGCTCTACTAATAATGATCCATTGAAGCTTTCTACTGTAACTTGTTTTGAGAGCTGCTCTCTGATCTCTTTGTCACGCTTTATAATAAATGGCTCATAGCGTCTATTCCAAAAAACATAGCTTGCTCCTGTTTCTTTAATGAGTTTTTTGAGTTCTTCAAGGCTATTTCCTTGGCGGATAATTAGTTCTGGTAATTCTTTAAGTGCGTAATGTAGCCATACTTTGGATGCTGCCCCAATATCTAATTTATGCTTGCCTAGCTTGAAACTCTCTTCTTGAGGTGCATAAATAAATACGGGAATAATTTCTAAACCTAGTTCTACGGCTTTGTCTAAGGCAGGATTGTCTTCAAGCCTTAGATCTTTTCTGAACCATATTAGTGCCTTGGTCATTTTCCTAGCATATGCCTAAGTGCTGAATCTAAGTCTGGATAAGCAAAGTCATAACCCGTATCTTGAAGGACGGTCGGTTCAACCTTGGTACTAGAAAGTAATAAAGCATCTGCCATCTCACCAAGCGCAAGCCTTAATCCAAAACTAGGAGCTGGTAGAATTGCTGGTCTTGAAATAACTTTGCTAATTATTCTAGTGAATTCTTTATTTGTAACTGGAATTGGGCTCACCGTATTCACAGGTCCGTAAATAGTCTCGGTTGCTATACAATGTAAGATAGTGCCAATGACATCATCAAGAGCTATCCAGCTCATCCATTGTTTGCCATTGCCCAGGGTTCCACCACCACCAAGCATAAAGATAGGAAGCATTTTGGCTAAAGCACCAGAACGTGGGTCTAGTATAATTCCAAACCTTGTTTGCACGCAGCGAGTGCCTGCTCGTTTTAATGCTTTACACGCTTCTTCCCATTCTTTGCAAGTCTCTGCCAGGAAGCATTTACCGTGCTCAGTGCTTTCATCACAAAGCTCATTGTCTCGGTCTCCATAAAAACCAATTGCTGATGCGCAAATGAAACTGTTTGGTGCTTTATCTAATTTACTTAAAGTCTCAGCTAATAATTTAGTCCCATTGACTCTACTTGCTCTGATCTTTTCTTTTTGTTTTGATGACCATCTCTTGCCAGCGATATTTTCTCCGGCTAGGTGAATTACTGTTTCAAAGCCTTCTAAGTCTTTGGGGTTAATAGTACCGATCTCTGGATCCCAGGCTATTTCATCCTCTGATTGAGCTTGCTTGCGCACTAGCTTATATACTTGATGTCCCCCACTGCTGAGAAAATCAAATAAGGCTGTCCCTACTAAACCAGATGTGCCTGTTATTAATATTTTCTGTGGTTTGAGTTTGTATTTATTGTGTAACTTAATATCATTGTTCATCACTCTGAATCTATAATTGAATCCAGGTTCTAGTTTGTTTTTGGTGAATAACGGTCCTAGTAAACCATTTAATAAAGGTAGTTTGAAATCTATTTTTTCAACGAGTAAAGAATGATTACCATTGATAGTTTCCATATTGTGCTTATGGGTCCAAGAAAAGAATGGTCCTGATATCTGAGTGTCAGTGAATGACTCTCCTTCTTTGAGCTCTGAGATTCTGAGCTTCCAGTCTATAAACCCATCTAATTTAATGTGAACCTTAGAGTTCGATCCTAGTGTATCTGGATGTTCAATGATTTTCACATTTTCCCATGGTGGAATTAGTCTATTGATCGCCCTTGGCATAGTATGCCAGCGATAGAGCTCTTTACTATCGCATGGCATTAATGCTGAAAACTCAACATGAGTTGTCATTTATTTGACTCCCCATCTGCGCTGAATATTTTTGATGAACAGAGCTTGGTATATAGCTGAGATACCCACTAAGCCATAAACAGCTTTGCTAAGTATCGATGTTTCACCAAAACTCATTCCGAAAATAAATGCAACCAAATCAAAGTTGGCAAAAGCTACAAGCCCCCAGTTAAGTCCTCCTATAACTAAAAGTGCTGCAACTAAAATATCTATTGTTTTCATTTGATAATCTCCTTATGTTTTTAATATAACCTAAAAGCCTTGCTGCATAACGAGATTTTGCTTATTTGGAGTATTTCGTGTCAAAGCTGCAGATCTTCAAGTATATGTTTGGCGCCAGCTCTTGAGGCTGTCAAGCTTAGCTTCGGCTTGCCTTGGAGGATAATGTCGTAAGTCCCATCGCCATTGGGTATCAAATGCTCAATATAGTTCAGGTTGACAATGAGACTTTGGCTTGCTTTATAGAATCCATAATTGCTGAGTCTGCCAAGTAACTTTTCTACGGTGAAATAAGTGGGAAAGGATTGTGAACCGGTATGAATTACTAAATGTCTTTTGTCTTTTTCTGCATAAATAATCTCATAGGGATCGAGGAGTCTTACACTACCTTCTTTGTAGTCTTTAACTGCGATTTTATTAGTTTTGAGGTTCTGTGACTCAAGTCTATTTAATTCTCTCTCTGTTACATCTGTTTGTACTCCAATAAAGTGAGTGACTTGATCTAGGTCGTCTTTCACTGGAGATATTACTAGTTCGTTATAAAACATGGTGCCATCTTTGCGATAGTTGCGGAGAACAACTTTGCACTCTTTTTGTTCTTTGATGGCATGCCTGAGTAGTTCAAGAGAAGGCTGATCAGTATCTTCTCCTTGTAAGAAGCGACAATTCTTGCCTATGACTTCTTCTTTGCTATAACCAGTAACCTTCTCAAAACCGGCATTGACATAGATTAGCGGATTATCTTCTTGGCGAATATCGCTAATAACTAGCCCACAACTGGTTGATTCTATGGCTTTGTTTTTTAGAATGTCAATAAATTGTGATTGCTGAGTCAAAACTATGGTTCCTTAATACCCGCCTGGACTTGCTTAGGCGACTCTCTTGTCTCGAGACTAACAGTATAACATCCGGTATCAAGTGAAGATAAAGCAGAAAACCAAGGCCAAACATTATTTGTGCCAATGCTACAATCAGCCTAAACAAGGAGTTCATTATGTTAGAAAATAGAGAAGGTAAAGAAGTACCAGCAGTAAGTTTTAAGGTGCAGAAAGATGGTAGCTGGCATACAGTTACGACAGAGGATATTTTTGCAGCTAAGAATGTAGTGGTATTTTCATTGCCAGGTGCGTTTACGCCGACTTGCTCTTCAACTCATTTGCCAAGGTTTAATGAACTTGCACCGGTCTTTAAGAAAGAAGGTATTGATTCCATTGTTTGTATCTCTGTTAATGATACTTTTGTGATGAACGAATGGCTTGAGAATCAAGAGGCTGAAAATATCACAGTGATCCCTGATGGTAATGGAGAGTTTTCCGAGGGAATGGGTTTACTTGTAGATAAATCTGCAATTGGTTTTGGTAAAAGATCTTGGAGATATTCCATGTTAGTTCGCAACAAGAAAATCGAAAAGATGTTCATCGAGCCAGAGGTGGAAGGAGATCCATTTGAAGTTTCTGACGCTGATACTATGCTTAAGTATATAAATCCAAAGGCTAAACTACCAAGCTTTGCAACTATTTTTACTAAGAAGGGCTGCCCGCATTGCACTCGTGCCAAAAAACTACTTGATGATAAAGGCATTATCTATGAAGAGATAGAGCTCAATAATAAGCTAACTAGGCGTTCTATGCTCAATGTTACTGGTGGCAATACTACTCCACAAGTCTATTTGGATGCTAAGTATATTGGTACAGCTGATGACTTAGAGAAGTTTTTTGCTTAAATCATACTTTGTCTTTGCTCAGAATAAGCAAAAAAGACTATAATGAAACGATATTGCCTTCATGAAGTCGCTTGCAAATAACTTAACAATCTCTAGAATCATCCTTGCGCCGATTATTTTGTTGCTTTTGTTAAGTTCTCAATACCTATATGCATTGATACTTTTTATTCTTGCTGCTTTAACAGATTACTTCGATGGATATATAGCAAGGAAATATGAACAGGAATCTCAAATGGGTGGGATTCTTGATCCTATCGCAGACAAATTAGTGGTCATTCCTTGCTTGATATTTTTTTCTTGTTCTGGATTATTGAATCCAATTTTGGTGGGGATTCTTGCTAGTAGAGATATTGCTGTTACGGTAATTCGACTCAAGGATTTAAAAAAACATGAGGTATATGACAAAGCCAATATGATGGGCAAGCTCAAGACGGTGCTTAGTTTTGTGATTCTGACTTTGGCGATGTTGGCTCATATAGTAGAGATTGGCATATCAATAGAAGTCTTGGGATATATTGTTAATGGACTTTTGTTCTTAGCTTTGGTCTTGTCTTTGAGCGGTTCTTTGAAGTTCTTGAAAGGCTCAGTGGCTTAATTTGATGAACGGCTGCAGCAGTTATATACTGAGCTAGTAAGGAATTCTTAGGTCCTTTAATTAATGAGATCGATAGTCCTAGTTTTAATAATGCTGATATCCATGTCTTGCGCTCGCCAAACAACGGATGGTTCTTGTGTTGATAGTCATAGACATGGCTGGGGATATTCCCTAGAGGATGGACCAGGAACATGGTTTAAGCTCAATCAGCAATACCAGCTTTGCAAACAAGGGCATCATCAATCACCAATCAATATTCACAAAGATCATATTCCAAGCATTAGTGATTATCAATTAAGTTATCAAGGCTATATTCATGACGTAGTAGACAATGAACATACAGTCGAGTTTGATTACGAAGCGGGTAGTAGTTTGATTTTGCATGGTAAAGAATATCAGCTCAAACAATTCCATTTCCATAGCCCAAGTGAACATACGGTAGAAGGCGAACGATACGATATGGAGATTCATTTCGTACATCAAAACGCTAAGCAAAAAGATCTTACTGTGCTTGCCGTTTTGGTAAAGGCAGGTCAGGAGAATCCTTTGATACAGAGTCTTTGGACTCATTTGCCACAGGACAAACACAAACATCATGTTTTTACCAATGATCATATTAATGTTGTTGATTTGATTCCTGATGACTTAGAAGCCTATTATTATCACGGTTCTTTGACGACACCACCTTGTCTTGAAACTGTTTCTTGGTTAGTTCTCAAAGAAACAATAGAAATGTCGCAAAAGCAATTAGACTACTTCCACAAGTTCTATAATTGGAATATAAGGGATTTACAGGCTGAATAATGAAATTTGATTTTAACAAATTGTTTCTCTTTATATTGATTCTTGCTTTAGCTATTATATTGATGCTTAATAGAGAAGCAGTAAATCAAGAAAACCTGGATGCTTTGTTGTTGCAGTTTGGTTGGTGGGCACCATTAGCTTTTATTGCTCTCTATGCACTTGCTTTAGTTTTATTTTTTCCCGCTACTATATTTACTTTACTCTCGGGTTTTGTCTTTGGTCCATTTTGGGGTACGGTATATTCGGTAATTGGTTGTACCATTGGCTCTACGTTAGCATTCTTGATTGCTCGCTACTTAGCAAGAGATTGGGTTGAACAACATAGTCATGGATTACTTGATGAAATTAAAACTAAAGTCAATAAACAAGGTTGGCGTGTCGTGGCAATTGCCCGTTTACTGCCGATCTCTCCTTTTTCGATATTAAATTCAGCCTTTGGTCTTACTAAGATCTCAGCTATGACCTATACGGTGACAAGTTTTATTTCTATGATTCCTTTGATTGCTTTTTATGTCTACCTTGGGTTCTTGGGCAAGGGGCTATTGGCTAATTGAATAAGTTAAGGACATGCTGTGATGCACTGACAGATAAGGGTTGAGACTTTGCTTTTTCAGTGCCTCATTAATCGAGATAAAGGCGACTTACGCAAGAAGCTTAAGATAGATTAAAATACTACTATGCAAACAATTGAAGCCATAGAACAAAGAAGAGCAGTTAAGACCTATGACCCTGGTCATAAGATGACTGAAGCTGAGATTGAGCAACTATTGTCTGCTGCAATTTTATCACCGAGTGCCTTCAATAGACTGACTGCGAAAGCCCCCGTTGTCTTTACTAACGGAACTAGTGGGGGTCTCAAGAGACCCAACATGGGTCAGACTTTTACCTTTATTGTCTTGGATTTTATTCACAACCATGTTAAGCACCGTTCCGACCTTTGGTGTGTCGACATCACTAGCAAAACGGGGTTTTGCAGGATGTCTAACAATATCCAAAATTGGCGTTTTGTTGTTGTCACCGATCAAGCACAAAAAGATAAACTCAAAGAGGCAGCTTGGAATCAAGCCCAAGTCTCTGATGCTTCCATTGTGATTGTTGTTTGTGCTGACCTCAAGGCTTGGGATAAAGAACCTGCTCGTTATTGGAAAAATGCAGCCAAGGAAACTCAAGAGATTTTGGTGCCGATGATTACTCAGTTTTATCAAGGTAAGGATCAATTGCAAAGAGATGAAGCAATGAGATCTACCGGTATAGTAGCTCAAACTATTATGCTAAGAGCCAAGGACATGGGCTATGACAGCTGTCCCATGATTGGCTTTGACCCAGTTAAAGTAGCTGAGATTATTAATTTACCAGAGGATCACGTTATTGGCATGCTGCTTCCTGTTGGTAAGTCAATCAAACCAGCACATCCACGCGGTGGACAACTAGGGCTTGCTGATATTGTTTCTAGAGGCCATCTTTTAATTAATTTTATATCAAAAAAAAGCCCAGTAATTAAACCGGGCTTTTCTTTGATATAAAATAGTTTTAGTATCTTGGCTTGTAGCCACCGCCGCCGTTGCCGCCTCTTCTATCGCCGCCTCTATCGCCGCCGCCAGTACGTTCTCTTTCTTTAGCAAAATCAGCTTTAAGTTTACGTCCTTTGAATTCAGCGTCATTGAGTTCATCCTTTGCTTGAGTCGCTGCATCAGCGCTTGCAAAAGTTACGAAACCAAATCCTTTACCTTCGATAACTCTACATTCGGTTACTTCCCACTTCTCAGATAAAAAAGCCTTAAGCTCTTCACTTGTTACTGAGTAGTCAAGATTACCCATAAATAGTTTATTGTTCATTTTTTCTTTTCCTTATTTTCTTCACTTCTTGTAGGACTGAAAATAAAAAATTACTTCGGAACCTAAATTAGCTGTTATGTATTATAGCAGTTTTCAGGTCTCTATGATGCCCAAACATAAAGGAAAAAGAAAGAAGCCCCTATCGGTTTAATACCAATAGGGGCTTCTTTAGTTATTTCAGTCAAATATTATTTGATTTACAAATTAACTTTGATTGTTCTAGCTGACAGCGTACCGATCGTTACACGACCATAGTAGGTCTTGCCGTCATCTTCAAAGACAATAGTGTAAACACCGATGTCTAGGCTATTGATCTTCTTAGCTATGTTGAATTCAACAATCTGTCCAGATTCACCTTCAACAAGTTTACCTTTCACTTTAATCGCTTTTTGGATTTTCAGTGTACTTGTTCCAGGTGCAAGAAGATAGCCAGTGACTTTAGCAAAGTCAAAGTCTTCAAGTCCAGCATTGGCAGTAGTAATCTCAATTTTGTTACCATTAAGTTGCGTTACCAATTCTGTTGAATCTTCTTTGTCTACACTAACTGTTTCAATATCAGCATCTCCATCACTAAAAGCAACGTTGATATTAACTGAATCTGTTGCAACTGCTGGATCAACAATAATCGGAACTATTGTTTTAGTTTTGGCAGTTCTCGCTTTTCCAATTGAG
This sequence comes from Candidatus Melainabacteria bacterium, assembly GCA_018695135.1. Lineage (GTDB taxonomy): Bacteria > Cyanobacteriota > Vampirovibrionia > LMEP-6097 > LMEP-6097 > JABHOV01. The sequence goes on from JABHOV010000061.1 coordinate 10,493, forward strand.
TAGACACCTTTACTTGCTGTTACTTTACTTGCTTTTTTGCTAGTACTAATACGAAGTACAGTTTTTACACCGGCATCAGCACTTGAACTAGTTGCAGCTGCAAGCAATACTGTTTTATTAGTATTTGCTTTAACTCTTTGAGCTGGTGCAGGCCCTTGAGCTGGTGCTGGAGCAGGCTCGGGAGCAGGTGCAGGCCCTTGAGCTGGTGCTGGTGCAGGCTCTTGAGCTGGTGCTGGAGCAGGCTCGGGAGCAGGTGCAGTTCCACCACCGTCTTTGTGCTCTGGAGCAGGCTCATTAGCTGGTGCATCACCAAATAGATCATCAGCTGGTGGTGGTGGAGCATCTTCTGGGAATGTACCTTCTACTCCTTCAATGAAACCTACATCTCCAGGTTGTAGATATCCTTCATCACCATGACCATCATCACCATGACCATCATCAACGAAGTCTTCACCAGCTTTAAGTGGATCATTGAAATCACCTTCGTGAGTTCCATGACCATCAGCAACGTCATAAGGACCAGGACTGATACCTTCTCCTTCTGGTGGTTTTTCAAAACCTCCAAACAGAGGACGTTCTGAGTCATCCATGGAATCGAAATGAGCTTTAGCTTCTTCAGGAGTCATGCTTGCAAACTCCTCTCCTAACATTTCTTGTGCAATATGCGGTGGTACAAACGGTCCTTCTGCATTTGGATTAAATCCATCACCAAAGAATGCCGCCGCTGGATCGAATGAACCTGCCATTTCTTTAAATGACTCCATGTCTTCATCAGTCATACCACGTGGATCAAACATAGGTAGACCTTCTGGTCTAGTCCATCCAAGATCTTCGAATGGTACACGATCCATACCTGGCATACCTGTGAAATCTAAGCCTTCTGCTGGCATCGGAGGAAGATCATACTTGAACTGTTCACCTTTAGGACCTTTAGGACCTTTAGCACCTTGGGGACCATCAAAGTAGTCATTTGAATGTTCTTCAAACATAGCCTGCATTTCTGCGGACATTGGTCTAGGGTAAATATTACCGTGCGGCTCAAAATCAGTTCCCGGCTGAAAACCACTTGGAGCTAACATTGAATTAGCATCTCCAGAGAAAAATGGAGTTTCGCCCATTCTTGATTTCATTGCTGTAAATTCTTCATCACTCATTCTTGGCATTTCAAGCCCTTCTGGAATGTATGGAGAATTTGCTGGAATTTTGAATGATGATAGTTGCTCTGGATCCATATTGCCCATCATTTCTTTAAAGAAACTAACTTCTGTTTCATCAAAATCCATAATGAACGCTGGACCAAATGCTCCTGGTCTGTCAGGAAGTTGCGACGGATCGCCTACTTCCATTCCATCATAAAATACCATTCCGTCCTGGAATTTAACACCAGCACGAGGTGTCATTGGTGAAGTTAAAGACGCGCCATATGGATCAATATTTGATAAGTCATATTGCTCCGGGTGTCCTTTATCCATACCAGCCATTAAGTGGTAAAGCTCCATACCTTTGGCGCCTTTCATGAAAGGAGGTAAGTGAAGACCTGCAAATTCAGGTCCTGCAGCAAAGTCTGCTAATTTTTTATCAGTAGCCACAATAGGACCGTCGATATCAAGTTTGCCTTCTTCGTTTAAAGCTAAGCTCTCTGTTGCTGCAACTGACGCTACTAATATAGCTTCAGGATCTACGATAAAACCAGCATCTCCTATTGCTTCACCAATAATCTTGGAGTTGAATTTCAAATTGGCTTCGATAATATCTAAGGCATCAGCCATAGAGCTTACCGGATTTTCTTTTAACACTTTTGCGGTATGTTCTGCAAGCTTATCATAAATTATATCTGCTTGCTCGTGATCAGCATCAAGCTGTCCTATATCAGCAAGGATCTTATTAGTTAAGAAAGACGCCGCTGTATCAGCCATAACTGGCACATCTAGTACATCCTTCTCTGGATCATAATCACTTGGAATAGGCTTCATGTGTGTTTCACCTGCATCGTTCACTGTAGATACTACAATGTGAGTATCTAAAGGAGTTCCTGCTGGAACCTGAGCGACACCAACGCCATTTTCTACTATCACAGAACCGATAGAGTCCTTTGTGCCATCTTTATTTATTAGGAATATTGTTCCTACTGTTGCGCCTTCTTCAGCGACTGCTTGAGCTGGCAAATAATTGCCCATAAAACTCATTAAAATTACTAACGTCCAAATTTTTCTTAACATACTAATATAATCTCCCTAGATCATATAGACCACCTCTAGATAAGAATCAAACACTGTTTAGTTTAAATTTCTTTAAGCTTGACAGATAATCCAATTAATATGCAAAAGAGCCCTATTTCTATGCTCGTATAGTTCTATCGGCAGATAGGGTTAAGACCGCCAATGATATTAATTATAATTAGCTAATCTTGCTCTAGGTCAGCTTGAGATTATTAAAGTCAACCCCATCTTCTCTAGTGATTAAGAGTGTTTTAAGCCCTGCATTATCAGCAGCATCTAGTTCTTCTTGAATATCAGAGAGAAAAACAATCTCATCAGGTTCTAATCCTGGACTTTCTTTTAAAATCGCTTCATATATATTAATGTAGGACTTGGCTTCACGTTTATTTCCGACACTGGTGTCAAAATTGCCACTAAATAAATAATTGAGATCACCATGCTTGGTATGTCCGAATAGGAGCTTTTGGGCGTAAATTGAGCCAGAGGAGTAGACATATAGTTGTATACCTTGTTTCTGCCATTCCTTGAGATGCTCATAAGCATCATCATAAATATGACCCTGGTAATCCCCTTCCTTATATCCCTTTTGCCAGATTAGTCCTTGTAGGTCTTTGAGGGCTTTGACTTTGAGATCAAGTTTGATCCAATGTTTGAGAGTTTGTATTGGATCTTTGCCGACTTCTGCTAAAATCCTCTGAACTTCTGGATCGTCTTTATTTGCCTCAATAAAACTCTCAAGCTTGCCGGCAGCATAGGGAAACAAAACATCCTTCACAAAACTAATTGAACTAGTCGTTCCTTCAATGTCTGTAAGAATGATTTTGATATTGTTCATAGGTTTAGAATCCATCTTCACTAGGCGACGGGTGACAGTATATCATTGAGTTTAGGAAAGCTTGATGAGATATTGTCACCGGTATAGTTTGCAACCCAACCAGTTTCCTCACCAAAAAATCTAATACATTTAAAATCAGGATTCGCTCCCATGTCAAACCAGTGTTTGGTATTTGCTGGGACACTTATGAAGTCACCAGCCTTGCAAAGTATTTGAATTACCTTACCTGCTTCGTGAATACAAAACAGACCTTGACCATCAATAAAAAATCTAACCTCATCATCAGAGTGTTTGTGCTCATCAAGAAATCTATCCCTGGATTTGTTTAAGTCTTCTTTGCTTAAATTAGAACAGCCATGCATACTGATCACATCAACAGCACTGAAGCCATGGTTGCGCATAATCCTTTGAATGTCTTGATCATAGGCTTCAAGTATGTCATCAGCCTCGGCATTGTTTGCTAAACCAGTTTGTGTTTGCCATCTCTCAATTTTGATATTGACAAAAGCTAGCGTTTTTTGGATTGAGGCAAAGTCTTCAATCGTTTCAACTTTGTTTGGATTGTTTTCAGAATATATTTTTACAAGAGTCATCTGTGTTTCCTTTTGTTATGGAAGAATATCTTAGCTCTATTTCAAACAAGGTTTCCAATGCTTCTATATGTCTTAGTGTTTCAGCTTGAGTTTCACCCCAAATATAGAGCCCGTGTCCAGCAATGACATAGGCTCGTATATGAGGATTGTTGGTCATGTATGCAGCAACGGTTTTTGCAAGTGATTCTATCTTTTGACTATTGGCAAAGACTGGAATAATTTCAAGGCATTGATGAGTAGTATTGCCTGCAAAGGCTTTGAGTAGTTCATAGTTCTCTAAGCGAATTTCTTGAGGGTAGAGTTTGGACATCAGCACACTATTGATTGAATGAGTATGAAAGACACAGTTGATTTTATTTGAAAATTGATAGAGTTGTTGATGCAATGCTGTTTCGGCAGATGCTAATTTAAGCACTTGGCTATTAGCTTCAGCTATATTAAGCTCAATAAAATCAGCTTCAGTTAGATTCGCTTTGGATTTGCCAGATAGTGTAATGCTGAATTCAACTGAGCCAGCTTCCCGCATCGATAAGTTGCCACTGGTAGCTGGCAACATGCCTTGAGCTGCCAATAATCCTGCTGCTTTGATGATTTCTTGCCTTGAATTAGTGGTTTTTAGCATGATTTGCAAAATTCTAGCATATTTGTCATAACAAATCGTAAATCTTGCTATTATATTTCTTGATGCAGGTTGCAGAGGCACTCGATTTTTCACCGATTCTTGACAATGGTCAGCCCATTCCCAAGAGAACGAGACCTGCTGGAGAATTTGAGTTTTCTGATTTTGATGATACTGCGGATCTACATGCTGCGAGTCCTATCCAACAAACGCAAGTTGTGTCAGAATCCAAAGACGATATTCCTTTATACAATATTTTGAGAAAGAGCACTGATGCTGCCAATATAATCAATGTCGTAGCTAATAGTCTTTCGGCTTTGGTGAATTCTTCTAGAGGCTCGAAAAAAAACAAGTGGGTAAATATGGCTGCCGATCTTGGTGCTAAATTATCCATGGGTGTTAATTCATTTTATAATATTTTGATTGGACATAAGAAAAAAGAAGTATTCCATGTAGCGGGCTATTTCTCTGAATTAGCAATTGCAATTTTTGCTCCACGGAAAATCATGGGGCTCTTACGCGGACTGGCGTTTACGCTTTATCAAATTCCCAACTTTGTTACTAGTGCTGGACAGACACCAGAATCTCAGAGCTATGGAGAAAATTTCAAGATGGTCAGTGATAGAATGTCTATTGCCGCGAAAAAAATATTAAAGCTTGATACTTATAAAAACTTCTCTGACAATTTTGGATTGATTGCTGGAACTTGGGGTGGTCTTTTCTCTAGTGCTGGTGTACTTACTTGGCTTTTAACGGGTAGCACCAAAGCAGGTGGTTGGATCAAAGGTATCGGTGAGATCTTGGTTGATTCTTTCCAACTAGGTAAAAATCAGTGGGCTTGCAAACGTACCAACTATATAAACTCAGGACTCTCATTTATTATGGGATCGCTTTGTGAAATGGCATCCAAACAAAAGAACAATGAACCAGTGACTATGGCTCTTTACTTCGTTGGTAGTGGTATCGGTCGCATGTTTATGACTTGGTCTAATACTAATGGTGAGCGCAATTATCCTGTTGGTGGACCCAGGGTCGTATCCTGACATTGGACATAATCTTGTATTACCATTAAATCCATGGTTTATCGGGTATAAATATTAGAGGACGATGAGCTAGTCATACAAGATTATGTCCAATGTCAGGATACGCCCCTATGATGAAATACTTTAGTCGAAACAAAACCAGCTTCAAGCATGAAGGCTTAGCTGCAGTTGTTGTGTTCTTAGTTGCTTTACCTTTATCACTTGGTATTGCTGTTGCAACTGGCGCTTCGCCAATGTCTGGAATTATTTCAGCGGCGATTGGTGGAATTATAGTTGGTGCTTTAGCTGGTTGTCCGCTACAAGTGAGTGGTCCTGCTGCCGGTTTAATTACTATTGTTGCAGAAATTATTCACAAATTTGGTTTGAAAGAATTGGGTTTGATTGTTTTTCTTGCTGGAATTATTCAATTGATTTTTGCAGTACTTAAGTTGGGTCCTGTTTTTAGAGCTGTTGCTCCATCCGTTATACAAGGGATGCTGAGCGCGATTGGAGTTTCTATTTTTGCTTCACAGTTTCATGTCATGGTTGGTGACACAACAAGTCATGGTCCGGTCGGGAACTTGCTTTTGATTCCGAATTCTTTGATTCAAGGTTTGTTTCCAATGGACGGATCTGTCTACCATATGTCTGCTTTGATTGGAGTGATTACTATTGCAACTATTATCATCTGGAATTTTGTGCCCAAGAGTATTAAAGCGGTTCCGCCTGCTTTAATTGGTGTCATTGCTTCTATTTTTGTTTCTAAGTTTTTTCAATTGCCAATCAAACATCTTTCTTTACCTGATGGGATTTTACAAGATCTTCAGATTCTTGATTTTGGTTCTGTCTTACCGGCTTTTACTAATTCAGCTTTGATGATTGCTGCTTTTACTGTTGCCTTTGTGGCAACCGCTGAGACCTTGCTTACAGCAACAGCAGTTGATCAATTGCATTCAGGTTCACGTACTAATTACAACAAAGAAATCTTTGCACAAGGGGTTGGTAATTTCTTTGCTGGGATTCTTGGGGTTTTACCAATCTCTGGAGTAATCGTCAGGAGTGCATCAAACGTGAGTGCCGGTGCTAAAACAAGAATCTCGACGATTTTGCATGGCGTTTTACTCTTGATATTCATTATCGTTTTCCCGCATATTCTAGAAATGATTCCAACCTCTTGCCTTGCTGCAATCCTCGTCTACACCGGTGTTAAGCTGGTTAACTTCAAGGCGATTATTAAGATCTATAGCTATAGTCAGGCTGAGTTTATAATATATTTGATTACTGTAGCTGCAATTCTTGCAACCAACTTGCTTGAAGGGATTATCGTTGGATTACTTGTTTCTTTCATTAGACTCTTGCATCAAATTAATCATCTTAAAATTGCAACACATGTGATTGAAGGAACAGATGTTATTGAAATTGATTTAAAAGGTGCTGCCAATTTTGTTACATTGCCGCAAATCGCTGATGTGCTTGAATGTATTGAGCGTAAGAAAAAAGTTTATATCTTCTTTGATAAATGCCAATACATTGATCACTCTTGTATTGATTTTCTGGTTAATTGGGAAACTCAGTATATGGCTAGTGGTGGCAAGGTTGTGCTTGAGTTGCATACTTTGACGGATCGCTTTTCCAAATATGCAGACACCGCCGAAAAAGACCGCACCAAATAAATTCATCACCAAATCGTTCATAACTTCGTTACGCTCATCATTGACAGCTCAGTCAACTCAGCCTTCACATGGACTCGCAAGCCTCGTTCTGAACAATTTTGTAATGAATTTAATATGAAGTCAGCTTTATGTCTGTGATGTTTACTGGGATGATAAACTAAAGACGTGAGCCCCAAAACACTAAAAAAAATCAAGCTCGATGACTGCATTGAAGTCCGTGGTGCAAAGCAACACAACCTTAAGAACATCGATGTAATTTTGCCCAAAAACCAATTGGTCGTGATTACTGGAGTGAGTGGTTCTGGTAAAAGCTCACTTGCTTTTGATACGATTTTTGCAGAAGGGCAGAGACGTTATGTCGAGAGTCTTTCAGCTTATGCAAGGCAGTTTCTTGGACAGCTAGATAAACCAGATGTCGAAGAAATCAAGGGATTGAGTCCGGCAATTTCAATTGATCAAAAACAATCGTCTTATAATCCACGCTCTACAGTTGGTACTGTAACTGAGATCTATGATCATTTGCGTTTGCTGTATGCGCGTATTGGTACTCAGTTTTGCCCTGAATGTGACGCTAAAGTAGAGGCGCAAACTATAGATCAGATTATTGATCAAGTGCTTGAGCTACAAGAAGGCAGCAAAGCTATGATTTTGGCTCCTTTGATTAAAGGTAAAAAAGGCGAGCACCAAAACTTGTTCTCGGCACTTAAGTCAGAGGGCTTTGTCAGAGTGCGAGTAGATGGAGTTGTTTATACACTTGAAGAAACTATCAAGCTTGCCAAAACCAAAAAGCATGATGTTGAATTAATTGTCGATAGGATAGTGATTAAGGACTCAGCCCGTAGTCGTATTGCTGATAGTTTGGCTTTGGCTTTGAGTCGCGGTGAGGGAGTTGTCATTGTCCATGATTTGAGCAGCCAGAAAGATCATCTCTTCTCTGAGTTGATGGCTTGCCCCAATGGTCATGGTAGTTTGCCAGAACTTGAACCGAAGAACTTTAGTTTTAATAGTCCACATGGTGCCTGTACTGCTTGCGATGGTTTGGGCATGGAGCAAGAATTGTCAGAGGATCTTTTGGTACCAGTGCCAAGTTTGTGTCTTGCTGAAGGTGCTATCAAGCCTTGGGCAAAAACCAACAATCCTTTTTATAAGGCATTATTGGATGCTTTGATGACGACGCTTGGACTTTCTATGAGAACGCCTTTTGAAGAGTTTTCAGAAAAAACCAAAGATATAATTTTTAATGGCTATGATGAGAAGCGAGTCAAGATTGATACTAAGAAATATCCGAATCTTGGTTACGGCAATTACAATGTCTACTATGAAGGTGTAGTTGGGCAACTGCAGCGCCGTTACAAAGAATCTGGCTCCGAGAGCTGGAAAGCAGAACTTGAACAATATATGATTGAAACGGATTGCCCGACATGCAGTGGTGCAAGGCTCAAGCCTTCTGTCTTGGCTGTCAAAATTGCTGGGCAAAGTATCGCTGATCTTACCAAGCTCTCTGTTGAGAAGGCTGATGAATTTTTCTCCAAGCTTGAAATGTTTTTGAATCCGCAACATGCGCAGATCGCTCATCAAGTATTGATAGAGATTAGAGCTAGATTGAAGTTTTTAAAGGATGTTGGACTGTCATACTTGACTTTGTCTCGCTCGGCTAAGACTCTCTCTGGTGGTGAATTTCAGCGTATTCGTTTAGCCTCGCAAATTGGATCGTCTTTAACTGGAGTGCTTTATGTTTTAGATGAGCCGTCTATTGGTTTACATCAAAAAGACAATGATAAATTACTGGCTACTCTCAATCATTTGCGAGATATTGGCAATACCGTCTTGGTGGTTGAACACGATCAAGAGACAATCATGAAAGCAGATCATGTTTTGGATATTGGTCCCAAAGCTGGTGTTCATGGTGGTTATGTAGTAGCTCAAGGTAGCGTGCAGGACATTATGGATGCTCCAGACTCTATTACTGGCGCTTATTTGTCTGGAAGATCCAAGATCGCTGTGCCTGAGCAAAGACGAGAGGGCAATGGTCATTTTTTGAGTATTAGTGGTGCCACAAAAAATAACCTCAAAGATATTAGTGTTGATTTGCCGCTTGGCAAATTCATTTCAGTAACAGGAGTGAGCGGTTCTGGCAAAAGCTCTTTGATAAATGATTTATTAAGGCCAGCTTTGATGCACAAGCTTGGTTACAAGGTGCCAATGCCAAGGGAATTGAAATCAATCAAGGGACATAAAGAACTTGATAAGGTGATTGTGATCGATCAGAGCCCCATTGGTAGAACACCTCGCTCTAATCCAGCAACCTATGTTGGGGTTTTTGATCCGATACGTCAAGTCTTCTCGCAAACTCTTGAAGCTAAGGCAAGAGGCTACAAACCAGGAAGATTTAGTTTTAATGTCAAAGGTGGTCGCTGTGAGGCTTGTGGCGGTGCTGGTCTTGTTGAAATCGAAATGAATTTTTTGCCTTCGGTCTATGTCAAGTGTGATATTTGTAAAGGACGCCGTTATAATCAAGAAACCCTTGAGGTTAAATTCAAAAGTAAATCTATTTTTGATATCCTAGAAATGACAGTTGAAGAATCACTTAGCTTCTTTGATGCTATCCCTCAAGCCAAAAAGAAACTCCAAGCTCTCCATGATGTAGGTTTGGATTATATTCGACTTGGGCAAGCTGCCACGACTCTCTCTGGCGGTGAGGCTCAAAGAATCAAGCTAGCATCGGAATTATCCAAGCGTCCTACTGGCAAAACTATGTATCTACTTGATGAACCTACTACCGGCTTACATTGGTTTGATATTCAACATCTTTTGAATGTACTTAATCGCTTGGTAGATACAGGCAATACTGTCTTAGTCATTGAACACAATCTTGATGTCATTAAGCATTCTGATCATATTGTGGACCTTGGTCCCGAGGGCGGCGATGCTGGCGGTGAGCTGCTTGCTCAAGGGACTCCTGAAGAAGTCGCATTGAGTACTAAGTCCTTTACTGCTCAGTATTTGTAATCCGAGTCATTGTCGGTTACGATTATAGTAAAGCAATAAAATCTTCGAAATTTTTGCAAAGTCTTTGAGCCAT
>JABHOV010000101.1 GCA_018695135.1 Candidatus Melainabacteria bacterium
AACCGATCACTGGCACGCATTTGGTAACAAGCTCACCAGTTGTGGTAATTACCAATCTCAAAACACCGTGAGTTGAAGGGTGTTGAGGCCCCATGTTTATAATCAGCTCTTCGGTTTTTAATCCTGTACTAGTATCTTGATCGAGTATCGCCATAGCTAGATACTATGATACTATTGATTTCGTGATTCAAGAAGCTACTACTAACGCAAGAGCAAAGTTAGATAAGACGACTGCCCGGCAGCGTTACCAGCCATATGAGAATTTAGATATTGATCTAATTGCAGCGCCATGGGGTTTTGGCGGAACTGACAACTTGGCTCAAGAGGGACCGCATGCACTTCTCGCTGAGCAAGATCTGGTCAAACAACTCACGGCAATTGGTGCCAAGGCTGTGGAGATTCATCCACCATCACTTGGTCCTTTTGAAATTCAAGAAGAAGCTAACCGAGTGCGCAACCTTGAAGCGATTCACACAGTTAACAATTGGCTGGCTGATAAAGTCAAGTCATCTCTTAAAGCTGGTCATGTGCCGATTACTTTAGGAGGGGATGGTTCACTTTGTTTGGGGACGGTTGCTGGTTTATTGGAATATTGCATGGAGTCTAATGCCGCAGATGAAGTTGCTGGAGCTCGCTTCGGGATAATTTGGATTAGTAATCATCTGTGCAACAGCTCCCCTCGCGTAACCAAGAGTTGGAATGCCAATCGCATGGTTTTTACTGCCTTGACTTTTGATGGTGATCCGCAACATGATGATTTTATTTCTTTAATGACATTCCGCGGACTTGGAACCAAAACCAAATCAATGATGCGACCAAATCAAATTGTGCATCTTGGTATTAATCACAAATCAGCTCAAGAAGAAGCCGTTCACGAGTTTTATACAATGGAAGATATTGAAGAGATTGGAGTGCGCAAAGCAATCAATCATGCGATTGACCACTTCAAGAACTTTGACAAGGTACATGTGATTCTTGATGTTAATGCTTTTGATTTAAGCGCAGTGAGTAATTATTCTTTGGGACAATTAAATTATCGTGAGGCTATGACCATCGCTCGTGAGCTTGATCTCAATTTACGCCGTCAAGGTAAACTAAGTTCTATCGATATCGTCGAGCATTGTCCTAGTCGCGAGGCTTGGGACAAAAAAGGCGAAACCGCTGAATGGGTTAAGGATTTTATAACTAATATATTTGGTGAGAATATATTTAATGCTGCTCGGAAGTATTAAAATTGGCTCCCAGAAGCTTCAATAGCTGCGTTCTCGCTTTCGGGGACTCTGTTCCTTTACCCTTGACATAGGTCTTCCATCTTCCCTGAACATTGTGGTGTAAACAAACTTCAGGACGCCTTGCAGGCTCTTGCAAGCCTTGTTCTTGAAGCTCTGGAAACAAATTTGGGTTTGAGTTAGGTAAATTTGTTGATTTTTGAGTTTTCGTAGAGCTTGTTAATAAAGTGCTAATTTTGCTCAAAGACAAGGCATACGAGTACAAAAGCTTGCTTTTGTGTTTACCCGAAGTTTATTGTCATAAACGTTCAGGGAAGATGGATAACCATGGTCACCAGTAAAAGAACTGAGACCCCGAAACGAGTAACACTGTAGTTGAGTAAAAGAAGCACTTTATCAACAAGCTCTTAACCAAAGCCTAACTTCTCTCTGCTCTAATAGCTACGTGAGCCAAGTAAATCAAAATTCACAATTAAAGCAACTCAGTTTAGAGGATAAACTGGGCCGCGAAAAGCAACTAGCAAGCCAGCTAGAACCGCTTAAAATGCAGCTTGCAACAGTGCGTCAAACCGGTCCTGTCAACGGTATATCTGCTGAGAACATAGAAGCTCTCATTGTTAGACATGAAGAGTATATTGTTGACTTGAGAGACTCCATTGATGCAGAGATCAAACCAGCTTCAGTAAATGAAATCCCTAACCTTAAATCCAAAGTCGATGACTATTTAGCTAGACATGGCAAGGTTCAAACCAACTCTGAGATGGTATTTCATACTAGATTTGATAGTATGTCATCTCGGGAAGCAACACAAATTAGATTAATGCAAGATGCTGTAACCAAGCCTATTTTTGGCAATGATAAGAAAGTCCTTGATTCATGGGACAAAGGCGGCAAGGGCGAGAGTTATATCCAAAGAACCGAAGATATGAAGCAAGGTTTATTCAACCTGATGGCTATTCGCGAACAAAACAGGGCATAAATGGAGACCCCGGGTATCGTCATTTTTAATCTTTGACTTCAAAAAACTTTTTAATACAGCCTATAATCACCAAAGAACGACTTAATTCTTGAAAAATGACGATACCCGGGGTCTCCATTTTTAATATTGCTTTTTTGCTTTTTATTAAAACAAAAGCTTGACTTTTGTATATACAAAATGCTAAGATTCTATCTTGTAAATACATTCTTTTCTGGTTAGGAATTAGGTGTTTTTACTCAGGTCGTCGTAATACAGATATACGTTACTCAGCATTGATATGCTAAGATGATGTAAATCAGCCATGGAGTACCGAATGAGCACCCCTATAAGCAGCAATTCAGCTATCGATGAGCTTACAACAAGCTCTGCAGTAGGTAGTTTTGGCAAAGCCAGGTTAGACCCACGTACAGGTATAGAATCTGTTCGTGAAGGTCAAAAAGCGAGCATTGCTGAAGAATCACAACAGGCTTTGCTTGAACCAGCTATCGAGGGTGAGGGTGAAATTGAGCTTGAGCATGACTTGCGCAACGCAGATGAGTTTGCTCCTTACGATGCGAAACGTGACAAAGATAAAGAAAGAAATCAAGGTCAACAGCAACGTAGAAAACGACGTATTGGTAAAGCCAAGGGCGCAAACGCTCTTGAAGACGAGGAATACGACGAAGAGGATGTAAATGGCTTCCTTGGATTTTTAGATCAGCTATGGCAAAGACTCACTGAATTAGTTGAGGATGTTGCAGAAGAATTTGATAATTGGAACAAATGGTTTAAAAAAGAAAAGGTCAAACCGCCTGAGCCAGACCGTTCTAGAGTTACCTACATTAGAGACGAGTACCAAGCAAATAGAAGTCCTCACCTCTGGAAATCAGACCCTGACCGCAAGTGGATACTTGCTTTTGGGGCAACCAAGATTAATAATGTCGTCACTGCGATTTTGCATAAGTATCAGAACGAGACTATCTCTAAAGATGCCTGATATACGCTGTAGGGCTGTAGAGCTGTAACGCATTAGGTAGATTCACCTAGGGATCCACTGAAAAAAGCAAAGTCTCAACCCTTATCTGACACGTGTTTCACACGGTCAGAACCTTTTTCCATGGACCCGACTAGAAAAACTTCGTTTTTCAGCGTGTCCCTAGCTAAAACCCGTTACAGTGTTTTCGCCTTACAGCCTATGAGCTTTTTAGAGCCATAGAGCCTTGCAGCAATAAAATCGATATCAATAAGTTCTTTCCCAAGGCTATATATGAATGTAAGTCATGACAAACAACACAATTACTAACCTACATAAACAAGCTAAGGCGAATCTATTAGACAACACCTTAGTACAGGATATCCGCGCTAAAATCCAGGAGATTGCAAGTAAATTGCCTGATCTTCTGGGACGCGTGGATATCACTGGGCATTTTAGATTAAAGCATCTTAAACAAACTGCTTTAAAGCGCATGAACAAAAAGCGCGGCAAATTTAAATTAGCACTCGAGTCTTTGGGCTGGGGTACTCTCGTTGATCTTCTTGAGTCTGCATTTTGCGGGCAGGAAGTTGATGTTTGGGTATAATTAAAGGTCTGTTTTACAGACCGGTTGCGCTCACTCTGTTCGCTGGTTGCGTTCGCCTTTCAGGCTTCACTGCTTGAGGGATAAGCGCCTGCCTCTTGTGGCAAAGAATTATAAACTTCGTTTTAAAATCCAATAATATCGATCTTGGCTAATGCCTTGCTATGGTAAACACTATGCAACAAGAAGCAGGCGCTTTAGCTCCGCAAGCAGTGAAGCCTGAAAGGCGAACGCAACCAGCGAACAGAGTGAGCGCAACAATAGGATACTTACTTCGTAAGTTGTTTATTCCGTTTATGCTCTTGCTTCGGTCTTGCAATTGCAAGAGTATCTTCAGGTACATCTTTTGTTACAACTGATCCAGCTGCAACTATACTTCTTTCACCAATTTTGATCGGTGCTATTAATACTGAGTTGGCGCCTGTAGACACCCGAGCGTTGATAACGGTTTCGTATTTTTCACCAGTGCGGTGATCATAGTTTGCAATGATAGTTCCAGCTCCAACATTAACGTTGTTTTTGAGTTGGGCGTCACCGATATAACTTAAGTGGGCGGCTGCACAGTTGTCACCGATTGCTGAATTTTTGATTTCAACGAAGTTACCAATTCTCACATTGTCATTGATGTCAGAGCCATCACGAATATGTGCAAATGGTCCTATCATTGCGTTTGCGCCAATCGAGCTTCTTGAAATATGTGATTGGATCACTTGTGAGTTTTCACCAATTTCTGCCGGTCCATAAATACTTGTGTTGGGACCGATGTTGCAGCCTTTGCCGATTACTACTCGTCTTTGTATATAAGTGTTGGGAAGTATTATAGTGTCTTCTCCAATATCAGCATCCGAACTAATAAAGGTCGAAGCTGGATCAACGATGGTGACACCGTTTTGCATTAAGTCGTGGAGGGTTGCTTCGTTTTTGAGTTTCCAAACAAGTGACAAATCCTCTCTTGTGTTTACACCAAGTACTTCATAGGGATTTTTGAGATCGCAGGCACTAATCTCGTGACCTTGGGAGTCAGCCCAGCCGATGATATCGGTTAGGTAGTATTCTTCTTGAGCGTTATCGTTTTTGAGTTTGTTCAAGCCTTCTTCAACGGTGCTCCATTCAAAACAATAAACTCCTGCATTGACTTCTTTGATTTGTCTTTCAGCTTCGCTGCAATCCTTATCTTCTTTGATGGCAAGGATGCGATTGTCTTTGCGGATGACTCTGCCGTAACCATCAGGATGGTTCAAGTGGCAGCTTAGAAAACTAATATCAACGATATTGTCTTGGTGAAATTTGATCATGTCATTGAGGGTTTCTGCCCTAATGAGTGGTGAGTCGCCATTGATGACAAGTACTGTGCCTTCGTAGCCTTGAAGCTGTTCTCTGACACACATCAGGGCGTGTCCGGTACCGAGCTGTTCTTCTTGGATCACTGTTGAGACTGGGTAGGCATGAAGAAAGCTCTTGACTTCCTCGGCTTGGTGCCCGCAAACTACAATTATATCTTCACTCTCTACTTCTGAGAGGCTTTCCAAAACCCAAGAAAGTATAGGTTTATCAAAGATTCGATGCAATACTTTAACCTTGTCTGACTTGAGACGAGAGCCTGATCCTGCAGCTAATACAACGGTTTTAACCATCTTGCAATATTAGCATAGGGTCGTATCCTGACATCTGACATTTCAGCGTATTACATATTCACTACTTCAATTTGTCATTACGTGGAAATGTCAGATGTCAGGATACGACCCCTGATACCTTAACAATTTCTTTATTAAGTAAAGACTAGACATCGGGTGTCGACTCTGTTAGTATAGGTAGAACCGACATTTAGTCCGCATCTTTCCAAGTTTCTGTATCAAACTTGGTTTCTGGAATCAATTACGTTTCCTAGAGTAAAAAACTTATTCGACAATTCAACCCGTTGATACGCTAGCAAGTCTTGCGTCAAATTCTTTTGGCGCATAGATTTGATTTCTTCGAGTTTTGATCATGAATAATACGTAATAGACCTGTTTTGAAACGAAGTTTCGATGTGCAGGTCGATCAAAAAAAGGTAGCAACCGCAAGGAACGTGCGTGTTGCCTTTGGAGATAAATTAGGCTTCCAAAACAAGTCTAATAATTATCTGAGGGGATAAAGGAAGGAAAGAAGAGATATGGGCATCGCAACATTAGCATTAACATCAGCAACATTATTAAGTGGTCTTGTGACGGCAGCGCAAATGAAGCCTGGATTTATTGACGATACTTCTTCCGTTGTTGGACGTGCTAGAGGAAATCTTAGTTCAAGAGATACAGGAGTATCTTTAGCTAAGAAGCAAGCTGCCTAAACAGCAACAGCTTTAGATTCCATTATTTTTTGACCATTTATTTTTTCTGATTTGTGAAGTACCACTTGAGGATCTAATCCAGCTTCTTTGAGTTTGGCTTCTAGTATTTTTTGATTACGTTTGGCTTCTAATTTATTTTCGTGTGCTGCAACGATTTGATCAAGCTTGCTGCGTTTCGCTTTGGAACTGGCTTTGCCTTGTTCGGCTAGGTTATATAACTCGGCAGGAAGCGTGAAACATTTTTTTACAAATAAGCCAAGAGCTTTCAGGTAGCCTCCGTCTTGTTCTGATATTGCTTCATGTTCATGCTTTTGGATATCAACTCCGTACATGTTTTTAATTTTGGGATTAAATATACCACTTTCCATTGCAAATGGAATTGGTAGCTTAGAATATATATTTTTGGTAATGAATGTTAATAGAGGCTTGGTCACTGCTTCCATCCCTTTAGTAAACGGTTTGAGCAATTTGTGACTTAAGAAACTCCATTCATCAGTCATGCGACTTTCTTTGGCTATGCGCATCAATCCAGATTTAAGGAAACTCGCTGGGATCTCTGCACCTAAACGCAGGATCATAGACAGAGTAGCACCGTTGAAAAATGGCACTCGATAAGAAAGAATCGCAGCAGCAGCATCGCAGAAGTATTGCACCATTGGCACAAAGGTTTTGTCCTGCATCGCTGTCTCCAAGCAGGCATCAAAGTTTTTGCCTTCTGTGTGAATGCCCGTTGCACTAGTGACAAGCGTAGTATTTAATCGACAGAAAGTTGTAAATAAAATAGTTGCTAAGCCATGCAGTGGACTTTTGACTGCATCGAAACCATAGGCTTGAGCATTCTTTGGTAGTAACAACATCGAACCTAGAAAGGTGCTTGCCGTAACCCCTCCTAACCATTTGTAATTCACATGTGGCGCAGACAATAGAGCCCCACCATCTTCTTTGAGAATTTGATTACCCTCTGAATCAATGATTGGAGTACCACTGGTTACTCCAAGTCCGACTGAAAAAATCTTGTCCATTTTGGTTTTGATATTTTTGTGAAAGAATTCACTAAATGATTGAGTCCATTTTACAAAAGGTTGTTTAATTACCTCTTCTCTGAGGGCATTCTCTTCTGGACTTAAGTTATGTTTGGCAGATTTTTTGTCTACATTAAACTTGCTTGTCGCTGTCCTAGCGAAGAATACAGTGGGAGTTGCAAGAAGTTGACCGGAAAGTTCTGGCATGAGATACGGTATCTTGATGCCCAAAAATTTGGTTTTGCCATTAAAGACACGAACCATAAGTGTGTTTGCGATATCACAAAGAAATCTTGATGGCAGGTCATTCATGCAGGTCTTATAAATAATTTCATCCATTGTTTGCTTGGAATCTTTGAGTAGATTACTCAAGACGGTTGCAAGAAACGAACCAGACAAAATTTTGGGAACGGTTTTGAGAATGTCGTAACCAACACCAACCGCAAAATATTTTTCATCAAGAGCTTGAGGCT
Organism: Candidatus Melainabacteria bacterium; assembly: GCA_018695135.1. Taxonomy (GTDB): domain Bacteria; phylum Cyanobacteriota; class Vampirovibrionia; order LMEP-6097; family LMEP-6097; genus JABHOV01. The sequence continues at coordinate 7,586 of JABHOV010000101.1, forward strand.
CTTTTGTGACCGTTTTGTTTGGACTAGATTTTGGCGTGCTAGCGCCAGAAGACCCAGAGCTCTTCGCCAGGTTTGGTGATTGTAATTTTGGAATCATAAGACTTCCTGTGAAATCTTTTCTCCTCTTGTATTTGCGGAACTAGTGCTTCGCACCGTCCCGACTTTTTATTTGTCGACATCACTAGCAAAACTTTGTTTTGCAGGATGTCTCGTTTCCGTTGATTTAGTTCTTTTGAAATATTTGGACACTACGCTAGTGCTGGCCAAATACGTATGTATTCAATTGAACTATTTGTCAATACTTACGTGCTGACATATTTAATTATATAGGAATAGAGCCATAATTTGCTACTATTTAAAGATTTATTTTGAGCAAGACGAATACCATCCCTTCTCTGACATCTGCTTTGCAGAGTCAGAACTTTTTTCGTGGACCCGACTAGGAAAACTTCGTTGTCAGCGTGTCCGTAAAATGTCTATAGATTTTGGCTTTAGTTAATAATTCCCCATCCAGGTAGATTTTGCCCATGCCTGGCTTGGCTTTGCCGATGACTTTAAAACCCTTGGGTGCTTTCATGCATATTGTTACTAGTTCGTAGTCCTCACCGCCATAGAGCGCATGTTCAAGGCTAATTGACTTGCCGTGGGGGATTGCAGCAGCATCAATCTCCAGCTCAAGCTGATTTTGCTCAGCTAATTCAAACAATGCTTGAGCTAAACCATCACTGCTATCCATTAAGGCAGCTTGAGAATCCGTCTGCAACAGCGCTTGAGCTTCTTGAAGTCGCGGTTCTGGTCTTAGGTGTTTTGCCGGAACGGCTTTAGTCGTGTCTTGCAGGAAATCACCTGTCTCGCCAAAACTGCCAGTTACACAGACCAGGTTGCCTGGCTCAGCAGACTTGCGCATGAGGGCTTTAGTCGCTTTGCCGACTATGGTAATTGAAATACTGGTCTTTGCTGTGGAGCCGCAAATATCCCCACCAATGACCTTGGGATTACCAAAAGCCTCAGCACATTGATTGAGCCCGGTATAAAAATCCTTGACCCAGTTTTCTTTGTCTTCAATAGAGTCACTTAGACTAAGTCCCACCAAAATAAACAAGGGCTGACCAGCCATCGCTGCAATGTCTGAAATATTGATAGCTAGTGCTTTCCAGCCAATATCCTCTACACTAAAATAATCATTACTATAATGAACATCCTCTACAAAATTGTCGAGCGCAAAAAGATACTGCTCGCTGCCAAGTTCAATGACAGCACAATCATCGCCAATCAAGCTGGGATCTTGAGCCATTGATTTAATGATTGATAGCAGTTGTGCTTCCATTGCTTTTAATTGTAAGGCATATGGTCGCTTCGCTTCCTGCATACGGCACTTTGTGCCTGCGTACGCTTCGCTGACTCTCAAATATTTTGTCAAAAGAGCCAGGGCGACGCCTGTATGCAGGAGCCGAAGGCTCCATACGCAGGGAGCAAGGCGACCATATGCAAGTTTCAATGAAACTTAATTAAGAGTTATAATGACCCCATGAAGGCAATTTATGCAGGAAGTTTTGATCCACTAACTTTGGGACATTTGGATATCATCCAAAGAGCTTCCAGGATTTTTGCTGAAGTTTTGGTTTTAATTTCTGAGAATAATGAAAAGTCAGGGTATATCCCTATTGAAGACAGGGTTGCATTAATTAAAGAAGCGACCAAAGATTTGTCTAATATCAAAGTCGGTGTACATAGCGGGCTGGTAGTGGAATATGCCAAAGCTAATTCATATGATTGTTTGCTTCGAGGAATGCGAGCAGCGTCGGATTTTGAAGGTGAGCTTGAATTGTCACAGATCAATCACGCGCTTTCTGATGGTTTAGAGACCATATTTCTGATGACAAACCCAGGATATTCGTTTATGCGAGCCAGTAGAGTTTGGGAATTACTCAAATACAGTGATGATTTGTCACTTTTGGTGCCTGAAAACGTGGCACTTTACATAAACACCAAATACAGATAAAATATAGTTGTTGGGGATACGGATCGTTGTAGGAGGCGTGGCAATTGGACATATATCAAAAAATTGATGAGATCGGCGAATACATAGAACAGGCAAAAGTTGTTCCTGTATTAAACCAAAAATTATTGGATGTTGATTACTTAATGAGGTCTCTTGAAGAACTTTATTCTATGATCCCTGCTGAGATTAAAGAAGCCAAGGAGCTGCTTAATCAACTGCAACAACGTGAAACTGATTCTAAAGCCTCAGCTAATGAGTTGATGGAAAAAACAAAATCCGAATGTACTCGTTTAATGGAGATCGCTAGAATCGAGTCACACAAGTTGATTGACGGACACGAACTTAGATTACAAGCTGAAGAGCAAGCAAAATATATTCAATCTGAAACTATTGAAGAGGTTGAACGCGTACGCGCAGAGACCTTAGTTGAACTTGAACAAATGAGACGCGAGTCGCTTGAACGAGCCAGAGAACTTGAAGATGCTTCGCAACACAGAGCTCGTGAATTGAGACTTGAAACTGAACAATACGCTGATGAAGTTCTAACTCAGATTGAAGGCACTCTCTCTCAAATCAGTACGGTCAGCAAAAACTGCCGTAAATATTTTGCTAATCACCGTGAGAAGGATATAATGACTCCTCGAGCGGCTATGAACAATTAATTCTGTTAAATAACTTCATATGCTGTGTTATTTGAGTTCTCATGTGTTAGAACACACTTAGAACACGCACTTGCGGGCTTCAAATGCCTTGCCTCTGAAGCTCTTGAACTAGAATTACCATCTATTTAATAGAAACCTTAAAAATTTAGATTTGAAACTCCACATTAAGCTGTTTTTTGCTAATATTAAGTTTGGAAATGTGGGATTCAATTAAATAGCATGCAGAAGTAGCTCAGTGCCAGCGAGCTTTGCGAGCAGAATGACAAGAGATGTTTCCTCAGGAAATGCGGGATTCAAAATTAAGGATGCGGAAGTAGCTCAGTGCCAGCGAGCTTTGCGAGCAGAATGACAAGAGATGTTTCCTCAGGAAATGCGGGATTCAAAATTAAGGATGCGGAAGTAGCTCAGTGGTAGAGCATTTCCTTGCCAAGGAAAGGGTCGAGAGTTCGAACCTCTTCTTCCGCTCCATATTAACAAAAAGAGAAGGTCCCAATAAGGGACCTTTCTTTTTGCCATATGTCGCGCAAGAAATCACGGGACATAGTCTTTCTTCGCGACATCCAAACCTCAAAACCTTAATCAACAATAAAGACCGAGCCCCCAGTCGCAGCAAATGCTAGAATTAGCCTGGTATTTGGTCCTTCTATACAAGTGTATAGATGATCTGGGGGCTGACTAAATATAAGGATACAAAAATGGCAATAGAACAAATATTAGATTTAGAAGCAGAGTTTACAAAACTCTTGAACAAACCAACAAAAAACCAAGATTTTCAACTTGGCCAGATAATCACTGGGAAATTACTTCATTTTGAAAAAGACACAGCTTTAATTGACATTGGCTCAAAAGCAGAAGCGGTACTTCCGTTTAAAGAAATTAACAATAAAGAAGATATCGAAAAACCAACTGATGTACTTTCAGCTGGTGAAGAATACGAATTCTATATATTGAGAGAACCAAATGCCAAGGGTCCAATGATTCTTTCATACAAACGTGTCGCTCAAGCGCGCGGATGGGTTAAGCTCGAAGAACTTAAGACTAAGGACGAGACTATCAATGGTCAAGTGGTTGCACTTGTCAAAGGTGGAGTTGTTATTGAATCATACGGTGTACGTGGTTTCATTCCTGCATCACAACTTCGATTGCGTGGTGAAGCTAACAACGCCAAAGGTACAGAACTTGAATTCAAGATTCTTGAACTTGATAAACGCAAGGGCAAATTAATTTGCTCACAAAAAATTGCAATGGAAGAGGAAAGAGCTGGTCTTAGAGACAAAGCAATCAACGAACTAGAAATTGGACAAGTAATTTCTGGTGAAGTTGTTAGAGTTGCTGAGTTTGGTGCTTTCATCGACATCGGTGGTATCGATGGTTTACTCCCTGTTTCAGAAATTTCTTGGCAGCGTATCGCTCATCCTCGTGAGCTTCTTAGCACTGGCGACAAGATCTCAGTTAAGATCTTGAAGATAGACAAAGCTACGAAGAAAATCTCATTAAGCTACAAGAGACTTCAACCTGATCCTTGGACTGAAATCGAAGGCAAATTTGCAGAAGGAATGGTCGTCAAAGGTAAAGTTGTCAAACTTGCTGTCTTTGGTGTATTCGTTGAGATCTATCCAGGAGTTGAAGCATTGCTTCCTGTTTCTGAGATTACAAATGACGAAGAAGATCCAAGTCCAGACAACTATCTCAAACCTGATGATATAGTTGAAGTATTAATTAAGAAGTTCTCTCCTTATGAGAGACGTATTAGTTTGTCACTTAAAGATGTTCAAGCAACTCAGCATTAATCCTAAATACCAATTAGATTGTTGCAGAACTAGTACTTAGCTTTCGCAATAAGTCTAAGGCTTTCTATAGATCTGTTGATTGCTTGCAATTACAGAAGCTTCTTGCAGCTTGCTTTTAGTTAAGGCTGATGACAATTTATTGCCGACACCTTTATTTGCGACAAACAAATCTGAGTAGTCAATATCTGGCCTTTGTAGAATTACTACAGAGCTTCTGACAGCCATATTGCCGCCTCTAAATTTGGGTTTTAAAGCCATAGTTCTATTTAGCCCTTATTCAAGAGCATGCTCCCTCTGTAATCTTGCCCATGTGGCCCAGTTTTCTTCTTCCAAGTTAGTCGCACTGACTCTTTTACTTACTTGAATAGCCGTCTTCATTTTGGCTACTGAAGACAACAAGCTCTCTGGTGCTTTGGTCCAGCTCAATTTGTACAAAGCCTGTTTGAATACAGCTGGATATTGTAGTAAATTGGTTCTTAATAACTTATCTTTTGCAGTTTCCTGCAATAATTCCGTATCTGACATTCCGATCCCCCTTGATTGTATGTAAAGATATTATTCCCGTTTCTTTGGAGTTTATAACGATAGATCTCCAAAACTTGTAGAGATGGGTATAGTAAGAGGATGAATGAAGCCAGATCTCTACTACGCCAAGAAGCTCATGGAGTTTTGGCAACTATTTCTTTGGATTTGCCTGGTTACCCTTTTGGTTCTTTGACTCCTTATAGTTTAGACCAGCAGGGCAATCCGATAATTCTTGTTAGTGATATTGCCCAGCACACCAAAAATATCCAAGCTGATTCACGAGTCTCTCTTACTGTCGTTGAAAACGGTGATCAAAATAGTGGCAGGCTCACTTTTGTTGCTGACGCTACTCGTGTTGAGGATGACTTGGTTGCTGAGTCATATTTTAAGCATTACCCATCGGCTCGTCACTATGGTGAAGCGCATAGTTTTGGTTTTTATCGACTTGAACTCAAACGCGCTCGTTATATTGCTGGCTTTGGCAAGATTTTTTGGGTTGAGCCAGATGAATTCTTGCAGACTAATCCATTTTGGGGTGAGGCTGAGAAGCGAGTTGTTGATCATATGAACGCTGATCACGCTAATGCTTTGGTCAAGTATTGTACGAAGTACAAAGAACTGTCTATTGCCGATGAGGATCAACTATCAATGACAGGAATTGACGCAGAAGGTTTTGATTTATTATTGAATAAAATGAAGTTACGTTTCGAGTTTGAAGAAGAGATTAGTACTAGTGATGAGGCTCGGGCTGTTTTGGTTGCGATGGCGGCTTGACATTGGCGCATGTTGTTTATGATAAGATTGGCTTATTATGTCAACAACGATTCCCTCAGCTCTTTCTAATCCAGACCAATCCCGCATATTAGCTAAAACAATTGATTTTGTTAAAGCCGTAGCGAAGAAGGTTCTAGGAGATACAAAGTCAGATGAAGAAAAAGATCTAGATAGGACAATCACCGATATCTCTGTGCCAGAGACTCATCGGTTGAAGTTAATCAAGAAATTAGAACCTCAAGCATTGAGCGGAAAAGCAAGCCCGATACAACATCTCTTAAAGAAGATTGAAGGGCAGAGAGACAAAATTATAGAAAATGATTCTTTGCTCGAATCTTTGCGTGATACCATTTTTGCCAATGTTTATACTTTAGTAAGACAAAGACCTAGACTTGAAGATAGTGCTGAAGTAATGTCAGCTGAAATGCTAGAGGCTGTCAGTGGCAATATTTCAAGCAAAGGACAAGAATACGCATTGTTCGAAAAAAATTCAGATATATTCTATCAATTACTAACTTACATGATTGTTGATCAAAAAGCTGCTCAGTTTAATGAGAATGCTGCAAAAGAATTTGATCGAATTAAATCCAAAGTCTTTGGCTAAGCCTTATACAAACAAACAATTCTATCCAACTTCAATCCCTGATCTTCTTTCAAGAAAGCAGAATTGTAACAACTTGTTCTTGGAATATCATCATTGATAATCAGCTCGACACTAAAACCAGCAGCTTCTGCTTCTTGAGCAATGATTTCTGCTGTGATGATTTTATAGGCGCCGGCTTTGGTTTTTTTGATTACGTCACCCACTACATAAAAAGCCCAGCGACCAGATTTGAGGACTTTGTAAGCTTCCTTCAGGTGAGTCCCAAGTGCGGCTGAGTACTTGTCTTCAACGGCAGTGTGCAAAGTCTGTTTGCGGACTTCTTTAAAATCAAAACCTAAAAACCACTCGCGCAGCCAATTATCCCAAGCATAGCTTTGAGCTGTGAAATACGGAGGGCTAGTGACAATCAAGTCTACTTTGTCTTCTAGGCTTGCTGGCATGTCCATCGCTGAACCAAGTATCGCTCTACCAGCTTTGGTTGTTTCGCCATCGCGCATAAGTTTCTGTGAGCGTTTGATGAGACATTCTTTAAGATCGCGCACTGGTTTTTCTAAGCCATGCTTGATAGCGTAGTTCTTGACATAGTTGGGTGACATGCTGTAACTATGAGAGCAAGGCACAGAGAGGCTAATCTCAGAAGAACCGTGCAAGATACCAATCATCACCCCAGCCCAGTATTGAGCGTGCAGCGCGTCTTTGGATTTGCTTTTGGCTTGCTCGTATTGAGGCGCATCTATATAACTGAGATGCCTAAAAGAATATGCCTCATTAAGTGCTTGCCTGAATCCAAGGATTTGTTTAAGCACATCTTCGTGATAAAAAATCTTGACTTCTTCAGGAACTTCGTCCAATGCAGCTTTGCTGATTCGTGGATATTTAAGATTGCGCAAATATTCAATTGCTTCTTCTTGCTTGATTTTGATCGTCTTAGCTGCAGTCAGTGCATAAGCTTCTGGGGCAACGTCAAGACCAATCCCAAACCTATCAGTCAAACAAGCTTGAAGTGCGGTCGTGCCCTTGCCAGAAAACGGATCAAGCACTGTATCACCCTCTAAGCTGAAATTACTAATAAAATAATCTGCTAATGCAGGTGGGAAAGATCCAGAACGTGACGCCATGCCATGTAGGGTATGACCCCAATTGCGTTTTTTGCCTTTCCAAGAATCTTTGATTTGATAACTGCTGGTTATCATTCGCCCTTTATGTTCTGTAACATCTATGTCAGCAACTAATTCTGCGAGTCCTGTTTTGAGTTTTGGTTTTGCGGTAGTTTTGTTCTTTAATTGAGCTCGGGCCATAGAGTATTAGTCGTTCGTTGGGCCCTAAGAGTTCCCCAAAAAGCCTTACAGCTTTTACTTCTTCTTCGAACGATTAAACAAAGACGGAATAATTTTTTTGTAATTCTCTCTTACAACATTACGCTTGACTTTAAGTGTCGGAGTAAGTTCCCCACTATCAATAGTAAGTTCCTTATCTAAGAGATGAAATGCCTTGATTTGTTCATGGAGATCAAGTTCAAGATTATACTTGGCAACTTCTCGTTCTATTAATTCATAGATATCTTTATTGTCACAGAATTGTTGTGCTGGATCATAAGCTAATCCTTTATCCTCGAGATAAAGCTTGACTTCTGATTGATCTGGGATAACGAGTGCTGCAAGGTATTTTTCCCCTTCGCCGAGTATTACCGCTTGGTTAATATATTTACTTTCAAGTAAAGCCGCTTCGACTTTTTTGGGGGCTACGTTTTTGCCACCAGCAGTAATTATGATGTCTTTTTTACGTCCGGTGATACTAAGGTAACCATCCTCATCAAAGCTTCCAAGGTCGCCAGTATGAAACCAACCATCTTCGTCAATAACTTCTTTGGTAGTTTCTGGCTCTTTATAATATTCTTTGAAGACTGATTCGCCTCGACAAATTATTTCGCCATCATCTCCAAACTTGATTTCGAAATGAGAGAAAGGAATACCGACTGTGCCTGGTTTATTTGCCCAAGGAGGATTAACAGTGATTGGTGCAGAGGTTTCGGTTAGTCCGTAACCTTCTACAACGGCAAAACCAAGAGCTAAGAAAAAGAAAGCAAGTTCTTTAGAGAATGCTGCTCCGCCAACTACAAAGATTTTGAGATTCGGCGCAATCTTGGCTTTGACTTTAGACAAGACCATTTTGTAAGCGAGACTATGTTGAAGTTCTAGCTCCCAGCCTATAGTTTCCTTGGCTAGCTTCTTGTGTTGATAAAGTAAAGCAACTTCTAATGCTTTATTAAATGCTTTTTGTTTTAGTGGACCTTGTCTACTGACATTAAGAATAATTTTGGCATGCATTTTTTCAAGCATCCTTGGTACTACATTAATAATGTGGCAATCCGATTCAAGTAAGAGCTTTGGTAATAACTCGACCTTCTCACAGTAAGTGAAGATCACTCCTTGATCAATGCCGTAGATTTGACCAGCGATTCGTTCAAAAATATGTGCAAGTGGCAAGAAAGAAAGCATATGCATACCGTCTTCTAGCGGTACGTATTGATAGAAAGATAGTGCAGCAACTAAGAAGTTGCGATGAGTTAAAACTACTCCCTTTGGAGTACCAGTTGTGCCGGAGGTATAGATGATACTACAAAGATCATCGAGCTCTACATCGCTTACTTTATTGATGATCAATGCGGAATTTTTCTTTAATGCGTCCCTGCCGATCTTTTGAAACTCAGTGAGAGTAAGGATCTTGGGGTCATTTTGGGGGATGTCTCCACGGTCTTGCATTACAATGACGTATCGCAGATTGGGTAGATTTTCCCAGGAAGCCCTTAATTTTTGCAATTGAATTTTATTATGCACAAAGACAATCTCAATCTCTGCGTGATTAACTATGTATTCAATAGTGTCACGGGTAGAATTGTGATACATCGGTACAGTACATGCACCAAGACTCAGTATCGCCATGTCGCAAGGCAGCCAGTGGTGGCAAGTACCAGAAAGAAGTCCAACTTTGGATCCTTTGCCAATATCAAGTTCATCTAATCCTGCTGCAATTTCTTCAACTTTGACGCGAACTTCTTTCCAGGTGGATTGTTCTAGTGGACGATTTGGATGCGTCTTGAAACGCATGAGAACTTTTTTTTCGTTCCTCTCTGCTTTTTTGAAAAATAAATCAGCTACGTTTTTGTATTTCATACTGGCTGGCTTGCTGGCTTTCCTTTGTTCCAATGTCTGGACGTTTATAATATACCACTAGCGTATTTTTCCTAAGCACATTTTTCCTGGGATCAATTTCTAATATTTTTCGTCAGCTAGTCTAGGGTAAGAAGTATAGGCTTGCTCTGTATATACATGAACAATTACAAATACTTAGCGAGAACCGCCAAGGGAGCTACCAAGTCTGGTCAGATAGAAGCCAATAATATTGAGCTTGCCAAGTTCTCGCTCAAGAAGCAAGGACTTTGGGTGATAAATATCACTTCATTGAGCTCAAAGAAAACGGGTTCGGGTGCAAAGAAACGCGAAGGACCTGGTTTCTTTGAGAAGAAGATTGAACTTCGAGACATGGTGATTTTCTCTCGACAGTTTGCTTCGATGATTGAAGCTGGTATTGCAATGCTTCGTGTGATTACAGTTTTGATTGATCAAACTGAAAATCCGCGACTAGTAAAAATGCTTGAAGAAGTTAAAGTGGATATTGAACAAGGTGTTCCACTTTCTGAGTCTTTGGCTAAATTCCCAGAGGCTTTTGACAGACTCTATGTTTCAATGGTCAAGGCTGGCGAGGCTGGTGGTGTACTGGACAAAGTACTTAATCGATTAGCTGGTTTCCTTGAATCGAGAAGCAAGCTGACCCACAAGGTCAAGACGGCAATGACTTATCCAATTTCGGTTTTGATTATTTCTACTATTGTTGTTTGGGTGATGTTGACTTTCATCTTGCCGAAGTTTTCGGCAATTTTTGAAAGTACCGGTAGTGACCTACCTGCTTTCACGCAACTACTTATTGATGCAAGTAACTTCATACGCTCACCTTGGATACTCTTGGTGGGAGTGATAGTTTGGTTTATATATAACGCAATTCTATCTTGGTATGAAACCCCTAACGGACGATACACGCTGGATAATTTGACTCTTAAGCTACCTGTGTTTGGAGATATTTTTCGCAAAGTTGCGGTTGCTAGATTTACTCGTACTTTTGGAACCTTAATTGAATCTGGAGTGCCAATTATTACAGCGCTTGAAGTTGTTAAAGAATCAGCCGGCAATGCTGTGTTGGAACGTGTTGTAGAAGAAATAAAAGCAGAGACGCAAGAGGGTGGGGAAATTTCAACTCAACTTGCCAAGTCTGATATTTTTCCGCCGATGGTAACTCAAATGGTAGCAATTGGTGAAGAGTCTGGTGAATTAGAAACTATGCTTTCTAAGATCGCTGATTTTTATGATGATGAAGTTGATACAGCAGTTGAGTCACTCACTGCGTTAATGGAACCAATCTTTATTGTGGTGCTTGGTGGTATCGTTGGTACTATCCTTGTTGCGATGTATTTGCCGATCTTCAATGTAATTAAGACGATACAGTAGAGGCTTGTTTTGAAATGTCCAATAGCTGCGTTATACTCGCCCTCATTTGCTTTAGCAAACTTCGGGTAAACCCTTCGGGCTCGCAAGCCTTGCTCTTGAACATTTCAAAACAAGCCTCTTTGAACTATAATGGGGGAGCTTCTTCTTGTAGGGTCTGTGATGACTTGAGTTCTCTTGTATGATAGTTTACAATTTAGAACAGGAGCATAAGAATAATGGAAGAACCTAATATCGCTTTTGTAGCCTTACTTACATTGATTGGGGGCATGTTTCCTTTCCTGGTAATTTGGAAAATTAATAATACTAGGGCAAGGCTTATTCTGAGCAAAGACGAATACCGCGAAGCTTGCTTCGGCGGATGAGTCGGCGCGAAGAACCGACACGTAGCCGGTGCCCGAAGGGTAAAAAATCGAGTAGATACCTCGTCAGCTTTGCTGCGAGGAGTAGCGATTTTTAGGCGGAGTGTCATTCGGAGAGATGCAGCAGCAGCCGGCATCAATCCTGAAGAATATGAGATGCAGCGTTATGGTTATATCAGTAACGAGTCGATATTTTAGCTTCCAGCATCTTCTGTTTAATCTCAGCAATCGTCAATTCTTTGTAATGTAACAATGAAGCGAGCAAGGCAGCATCTGCACCGGCTTCAAAGGCATCTACTATATCTTGGCAATTGCCAGCACCACCACTTGCGATCACTGGGATATTAACTAAGCTAGCAGCCTTGGAAGTAATATCAAGGTCGTAACCAGCTTTGGTGCCGTCAGCATCCATGCTTGTAAGTAGAATTTCTCCAGCTCCAAGATCAGTAACTTGTTTGATCCATTCAAGAGCGTCAAGTCCGGTGTCTTCACGACCACCTCGTACAAAAACATTCCATGACTTACCAATACGCTTGACGTCAATTGCAATTACTACGCACTGGGAGCCAAAGTGATTGGCTGCTTCTCGAATTAGTTTGGGATTGCGAACAGCGCCAGAGTTGATACCTACCTTGTCGGCACCGGCTTGCAAGAGCTTGGCTACATCGTCGCAGCTATTAACACCACCACCAACCGTGAGTGGAATAAAGACTTGCTTGGCTGTTGCTTCGATGATTTTATAAGTTGCTTTGCGCTCTTCATGGCTTGCCGTGATATCAAGAAAGCAAAGCTCGTCAGCGCCTTCCTTGTAGTAGTGATCGGCAAGTTCTACTGGATCACCAGCGTCACGAATCCCTACAAAGTTGGTGCCTTTGACTACTCTGCCTTTATCTACGTCTAGGCATGGGATTATGCGTTTGCTGAGCATGATTAGTGATTAGGGTCGTATCCTGACATTGGACATTTGCTAAACTAATTATATCGCATCTGACTTTTTGAAATATAAATGTCCAATGTCAGGATACGACCCCATAAATCCGACCCCATAAATCAAATGTCAGATGTCAGGATACGACCCTATTATGATTCGCGCCAGGTAGTCCCAGGTTCTATTTTTGTTGCTATCAGCGGTGAAGATCTTGATGGTCATAATTATATAGAAGCAGCAATTGAGAATGGAGCGAGATTAATAATTGCTGAAAAACAAGTCACTGTTCCAGAAGGAATAGAGCTTCGTCTTGTTAGCGATTCGCGCCAAGAATTAGCAAGGCTAAGTTCAGAGTTTTACGGTAATCCAAGTCAAGCAATCGATTCAATCGCAATTACAGGAACTAATGGCAAAACTACAGTGACACATCTTTTGCAAGAGCTTTTGCCCAAGACAGCTTTGCTTGGAACAATGGGGCTTAAGCTTTCAGCCGCTTCTGAATATCAAGACTTAGGTAATACAACGCCACAATCAACAGAGATCTACCGTATCATGGCTGATCTTGTTAAGGATGATTTTAAATATCTTGCAATGGAAGTAAGCTCTCACGCGCTTGAACAACAGCGAGTTGCAGGACTTCAATACAAGGCTGCCGTGATTACTAATTTAAGTCAAGATCATTTGGATTATCACGTAACCATGGACAACTATTTTGAAGCTAAAGCCAAACTGCTCAAGCAAGTCAGCGAGTATGTGCTGCTTAATGCTGATGATGAATATTACGAGCGTTTTAAAAATAAACTAGGTCCTTTAAAAAGTTTTAGTTTCGCGCTGAATGTAGCGGCTGATTATCAAGCAGTTGATATTAAATATAAGGCAGCTGGTATGAGCTATACCGTAGTTGCCAAGGGCAATAAGCTCGGTGAAGTGACTTTGCAGCTCAATGGTCAGTTTAATGTTTATAATTCACTGGCTGCAATTGCAGTTGCACTTGAAGAAGGGATCAAGTTTGAAGATATTCAAAAACAACTTGTAAAGATCCCACCTATCGCTGGACGTTTTGAAGTGATCCAAACTGAAACTAGTCCTATTTGCGTTGTTGATTACGCTCATAGCCCAGATGGATTACTGAATGTACTGCAAGGTGCAAGAGGTTTGACTAATGATTCTAGGTTGATTTGTTTATTTGGCTGTGGCGGTGACAGAGATATCACCAAGCGCCCGAAGATGGGCAAGATTGCTTATGACTTGGCTGATTATATTTATGTGACTTCTGACAATCCGCGTAGTGAAGACCCTGATCAAATTATTGCTGATATATTAACCGGGATTCCTGATTTAAACAAAGTCAAAGTCATTGCTGACAGGCGTCAGGCGATTCAAGCTGCTGTTGCAGAAGCTAGGCAGGGAGATGTTTTGGTGGTTGCTGGCAAAGGGCATGAAGACTATCAAATACTCAGAACTGAGACAATTCATTTTGATGATAGAGAAGAAGTGCGTTCCGCAATAGCTGCTTAGGCTGCTGCACTCACGAGGCTTGCTTGTTGTCGGTTGCTAGGAGTAGGCGTTTGATTTTGCTTTACATTCCTGTCTGTAGAAAGACTTGACCAGAGTACTTCAGCAATTGTATTGAGTGCCGTCTTGGCGTGATTGAAGATCTCGTTAGCGTCTGAGCTCTGTGTGATCCAACGTTGCATAAAGTCCATCATGCTTGGAATGAGATAAAGTGAACCAACTAGCTTCTCTTTTTGTCTTTCTGCTGGATCAGTCTTCGATGAGAAGAGAATAATACTCAGATCGCCCATTAAACCACCAACAGCCCTCATTGAACCAAATAATTTGGACGCCCATGAATTAAGACTGTCCCGTGCAAAGAGTAGAGCAGGGATTGCTCCAGTTATCATTGCTCCAGCTCCTCCTAAAGCAAGCCCTAACTTGGTTCTCTCTTTGATATGTACACCATGCACAAGGTCATGTAGCATTGATTTGAAACCATTAACTACTTTGGCATTGTTGGTTTTGAAGCTATCTTTATTGCTCAACTCACCAATTCTATCGTTCATATGTTCTAGTACTACATTAATACCGGATGATAAACCGTAAGCCAAATGGAAATTAAAGAAAGGTAGTATTGGAATAAAAAGCGTTGGTAAAATCCGAGCTATTGCTTCATACATTCTTTTACCACTCAGTGCCTCAAGTCCAGTATGCATTTTCACTAACGGAATCCCCCAACGTGAAAAACTAATTGCAAATTCTTTAACCGCTTTACTTGCTTTCTCTGGGACGATGGAAACAAAAGGTAGCATTGCACCGAGTGTGTGAAGAATCATTGTTGACCAGTTGAACCAAGAAGGATAATTTTTGCGTATATAGGCAAGAGTCTCATTCTTTGGTTTAGAGCCTGTCCTAAAAGTCCCATCTGCTGCGTTACGACTTTCCGTCGTATTACGGGGTATCAGTTCCGCTTGTGCAGACGATGCGTATTCAGCAACCCTGAAGAATTCCGGCTCAGTCAACTCAGCCATCCCTTGCGTCGCAAGCCTTGCATCTGGAAGCTTTTCGAATAGGCTCTTATGACTTGTGTTAGTTTCTTGTGCTGGCTCTTGATTTATTGCAGCCAAGTTAAACATAGCTTGCGCCTGACTTTGATCAGTTGACTCAGTCTCTGGAGGAATATTAGCCTCTACAACGGATTGTCCAATACTATTATTTGGCTCTGTTGCTGGGCCAATAATCGTATTAGAAACCGGTTCAAGGCTTCTTGTATTTGTTGTTTCCACTTATTGTGTCTATGCGTATGTACGCAATCTAATATTAGCAAAGTGGTAAGGTTTATGCTGCAGATATACCCCACGGGGGTATCAACACCGGGTCGTAACGCTGTAACGAAACGTTACGGTGTTATCACCCGGTGTTGATAATGTAACGAAATGTTACAGCGTTACGACCCGGTGTTGATATAGGGTAGAGTTGTTGTGTAACGCAGCTATTGGGCATTACCCGACAACTCTATTACCCGAGTTTGGGACTACGTGCCCAAGTCCCAACACTCCTACTAAAAAGAATCTTGCGATAAGTCATCATGATAACCACATTCCAGCTCAGTAAAATATAGGTAATTCCCACTAATGTATTACCAAGAGCTTCAAAGACTTTTTGTTCTTTATAAATGCGCAAGCCATTAAACATTGAAACACCAATAATGATTGTTAAGCAGATACTTAAATACATCAATGAAGTTAGATAGGTCTCACGTCCATTGGCAAAACGAATCACCTCATAAATCACGTCTAGTGATAACCAAAGAGGGATACTAAATTCTCCTAAGAAAAATAAAGTATCAAAAATTTGATTCAAAGTTAAATTACCTGGCTTGAGTAGTTGCAAGAAATAATTGAGATATCTTCTCATGCTACCTTCAGCCCAGCGACGGCGTTGCTTGATAAAACCATCAAGAGTAGTTACTGCTTCTTCGTAGACTTGGTTTTCTGGACTAAAACGAATGTCCCAACCATTGACATGTAGGCATGTAGAAAGATCAAGATCATCTGTGATTGTTTCTTCGTTCCAACCACCAACATCTTCAAGCGCCTCTCGTTTAATTAATTGTCCATTACCGCGTAATTCAACAGAGCCGCGGATACTATCTCTGCCCATTTGCAAATAAGTGTCCATTGCATATTCGTGAAGTTGTTGACGCGCTAGTAGGTTTGCTTCTGGGTTGGAGATTACTTTTTGTGCTTGGACGGCAGCAACTAGCGGGTCGTCTAGGTAAGCAACAATATTGTCGATGAAGCCTTCTTCGATTACCGCATCAGCATCTAATACAAGGATTACTTCTCCTGCAGAGACTTTGAGCGCATCATTGAGTGCGGCAGCTTTGCCAGGAAAAGCATCTTGTGGTCTGTTAATGGCAATGATTTTACCGTTGGAGTTTTTAGCCTTGGTGTCAATGATCTCTTGAGTTTTGTCTTGGCTTCTATCGTTGATTATATAGATTTGCAAGTCTGCATAATTAAGTTGCATTAATCTATCGAGAGTTGAGGCGATTACGGTCTCTTCATTGTGCGCAGAAATAAAAATATCAATGCTTGGTTTGTATGTTCCACTCAATTCACGAGGATTGCGGCGTCTATGATACTGTGCAACAAAAATAAAAATTGCATGGAAAATCATTAGCATAATCATCATGCCAAGTAGAGTTAAGGACACATCAGAAGGCAACTTGTCGAGATATTTATTCGGAAGTAATTCTTCAAGGGCTTTGATGAGCAGCCATATCCCAGCAATGATTCCAAATAGCGCAAAACGGTCCTTGTTATTTCCTTGCCAGAAATTGAAGATTCTTAATTTGTGTGATTTGTTTTTTTTGAGCACTTTCATTCTTGTTTTATTTCTTTCACCATAGTTCTGAGTTCTGGATATTTTGGTAACCAAGAACCATCACTGCCGAAGCTGCCAGGTACTATATAGCTTTTGAAATCCCAAGCATCTTCTCTATTATTTGAGCTTGGTAATAAAGATCTTAGCAAAGTTCCTAGTTCAAACAACTCCCTGAAGCTCAAGTCGGTAGTAAATGTCTGTCCGGCCTTAAGTAAAATGCTTGGCATTTTGAAGATCATTGCTGGTTCCGAGAGGCGCTTGAGCGCTGCCCTAAAGAAAATATGTTGTCTTTCAATACGACCAATATCACCCTTGTCGATATTTCTATATCTCAAGAAATTCATAATTTGTGCACCTTTTAATTCTTGCAGTCCGGCTTTGATTTCTATATGAAGGTTGGCTTTAGAATCATGATATTGCATATCAACTGGTACAAAAACTTTGACTGGTCCAATAGTTTCTAATAATTCGATAGTAGATTTCATGCTGAAGACAATTACGTGATCAATTTTTAATTTCAATAGCTTTTGTACCGCTCGCTTACTGAGTTTGTAGCCACCAAGTTGATTGGCTGAATTGATTCTATGGATGTCTTTATATTTTTTCAGCACGACATGTGTGTCTCGAGGGATGCTAATGATGGAGACTTGTTTGGTAAAAGGATTAAAATTCACTACTACAATTACATCTGACCTGCCGCTCCAACCTTCTAATTTGCCAGGAATAAGCGAATCGGCTCCTAGGATCATGATATTGAGCTGCTCTTCAAGTTTGATAGCGCCTGGTTGATCGATTTGCTCTATCGGCTGCTCTGGTTGGAGCTCTGGCTCTTTTAAATAAATGAAGTAACTAGCAGTAAGCAACATAATGCAGCAGCCCAGAATTAGAATTGTGTGATTTTGCTTCACCCAGATAGTTTAGCAGTAGTAGACTAGCAAGAGAACATTAGCTAACAGGTCTAATAAGTCTGGTATATAATGATAGAGAATGAAATCAACCCTGAAATTAATAGCGATATTACTTGTAGTTTTATGTAGCTCAACAGCCTGTATTGATATCAAAAAAATGATCGGACTGGATACGTCTATTGTTGACTTCCCACCAGGTGATTATCCAGGTACGGCTAGATTGATCACCAACGGTGAGGCTGCTGAAGTTGCAGAACTTATCAAAGTGACTTTTTTACCAAAATCAATGGACCTAAAAGACGGCATTGGTGTTTTGCAAATGCAGAACAATAGCCAAAGGTTTTTTTGGCGCACCGATGGTAATAATACAGATTCTTGGAATGTTTTGTTTCATAAGGACCAGAACCTCTATACTAGTCTGGAAGAGAGCTTCGAGTTTGATGGTTTAATTAAAGCCACTGAGATTCAAAATATTCTTGAAGGTAGATTGCATATTAATAACAGTTCTGTGATTCGTGATTATTTCATTGAAGGCTCGCAAGTTTTTCCACCATCGATTATTCCAGGGAAAGATGCTCTTGAAGTTAAAGCCGGTGATGAGTTCTCTATTAATGTTGCCAAGATAGGTGATGATGAAGAGGCGATCAAGGTTTTTTACAAATCTGCAGAGACCAAGAAATTAGAAAAAATGGAAATTCTTAAATTAGCAAGAAACGATGAAGGGATTCAATTATTCTTTGCTACTGATAAAAAAATGAAGAAGGGAGCTTATACTCTTTATTTTGAAAGAGGCGCAGAATACAAGAGTAATACAATCAGTTTTACCGTCATATAGTATTACGGATTTGTGCATAGTGCTATGATTAGCAGCGTTAAGTAGCAGAAGGAGTTTCAGGAGATTTAAATGAAGATTGCTGTAGTAGGATGCGGTCATTGGGGCAAGAACTTAGTTCGCAATTTTAGTGAGCTTGGTGTTTTGGCGCATGTTTGTGATCAAAACCCTAGCACTGTTGAATATATCAAAAAGCATTATCGAGGCGTAGAAGTCACTGATTCTATTGACGAGCTGCTGGCAAGAGATGATATAGATGGTTTGGTTATTGCAACTCCTGCTAGTACTCATTATGAATTAGCACGTAAGTCTCTTCTTGCTGGCAAGAATGTCTATGTAGAAAAACCACTGGCACAAAATTTTAGTGAAGCTGAAGAGTTGCACAGTATCGCTCAAGAGAGAGATATTGTTTTGATGGTTGGACATTTACTTTTGTATCATCCAGCTGTAAACAAACTCAAAAGCTTGATTGAATCCGGTGAGCTTGGACAAATTAATTATCTCAATTCTGATAGACGCAACTTCAATCCTAATCATAGAAATGATTCTGACGTGATGTGGGACCTTGCACCGCATGATCTTTCGATGATGTCTTATATACTTTCTGCTGAACCTACCGATGTTCTTGCTGCTCGCGCTTGGGCGAGTGATGACGATGGAGTGATTGATGTAGTTCATTTGGACATGCTGTTCCCAAACAATATCGGTGCACATATCCACAACAGTTGGCTAGATCCTCAAAAACAAGCTCTTTTGACAGTTAATGGCAGCAAAAAAACAGCCGTGCTTAATGACGTCTTCAAAGAAAACAAATTAGAAATTTATAGTCGTAACGCTGATGGTTCCTTGACTGTAGAGAAACCAGTTTATTCTAATGATGAACCACTTAGGCTTGAGTGTAAGCATTTCCTTGACTGTATTGAAAACAAAGCGGTGCCAACCAGTGATGGAAATAATGGCTCTCAAATTGTTAGAACTTTAGAACGATGCCAAAAAATGATGTGCGTTGGGACTCTGAGTCCAGCATGAAAAAGCTAGCTTTGTGGATTTTATTGTTTGGCATTACTTTTAGTATTGGCATTTATTTCAGTCGTGATTACAAATTTGAACACTATGCAATAGTACCGAAGTCTGATCTTGTGAAGCTTTATAAAATCAATCTCAACCTTGCTGACTGGCGTGAGTATGAGAATCTACCAGGCATCGGTCCAGCTTTAGCTCAGCGTATCGTCGATGATCGCGCTACTAACGGGCGCTTTAATACTATTGAGGACTTGAAAAGAGTGCCAGGGATTGGTGAAGTTAAGTATCTGGGATTGAGTGAGTATATAACTCTTGAAGTACAGTAACAGTTTCACTTTCAGTGAAACTGTGGTTGCGGCATCAAAGATGCCTGGTTGCGTTCACTTTGTTCGCTGCTTGCGGTCGCTCTGCTCCCTGCCTCTTTTGACGTTGTGCACTGCAAGAGGCAGCGAAGCGCATCCAGAGAGCCTGTAAGGCGAACGCAAGCAGCGAACAAAGTGAGCGCAACCAGAGCCAAGGCTCTACTGCTTTTATGCTAAAATAGCCAGAATGGCGATCAAAGATCCCGTTATCATAATAGGCTGCCCCCGCTCCGGCACCACCATGCTTTTCAATATCCTTAACCAAAGTAAGGAATTGTTTACGCTTTATCGAGAGAGCTGGAATGTCATCAAAGGTGCTTATCACAAGGGCTTGCTTAATCCAATCGCGATTGATGATAGTTTGACAGTTGGAGATATGACTCCGGAGCTCAAAGAATATCTTTTGGATCAATTTAATAAATATAGTGTCAACAATGAAGCACTTTCTTATTGGATTATTAATCACCTCAAGATCAGAGGCTTGACGCATCATTTGCCAATTCCAAATCCATTAGTAACACCACTTAAATTATGGAATGCATTTGTCAAGGATGTTTTTGTTGGAGACTACCGGCTGCTTGAAAAAACTCCGCGCAATTGTTTTCGGGTGGCTTTTATGAATCAATTATTTCCTGATGCCAAGTTTGTTTTTATACAAAGAGAAGCTAACGCCAATATCAGCTCACTGATGGAAGGCTGGCGTAAGAACGCTTCTTGGATTAATCACCAGCGTTTTCCTGAACTGGATGACAGTGATTTTGCGATGAGCAACTTTGAATACAAGAAGTGGGAGTACGTCTTGCCACCGGGCTGGAGAGAATTTAATGCTAAGTCGCTTGAAGAGACTTGCGCCCATCAGTGGATTCAATCTAATAGCTATGCTCTTCGAGAGCTTGATCAACTTGATCAGTCACGAGTGATCAAAATTAAGTATGAGGATTTAGTTGCTGATCCTGCAACTACTGTTAAATCCATTACTGACTTCATTGAAGTTCCTTATGAAGGCAAATTAAAACAATACGCTGAGAAGCCACCGGTTGTTAGTAGTTCGATGTTTGAAAAACCACGAGAAGACAAGTGGAAGAAGAATCAAGAGGCGCTGGAGCGTATTCAACCTGTCATTGCGAGGAGCGCTAGCGACGTGGCAATCCAGACCAGATAATGACTTAATTTCGATCTCTAAACCATGTTACAATAATAACAGAATGATTAAAGGAGTAGACGATCAACGAAGATCAAATCTGCAAACCCAAGAGACGCGCTCAAGACTAGTAGAGGCTTTGGGTTCTACTAGGATAAACCGTTTACCAAGAGAGATAGCACGGCAAATTGCAAAAAGACCAAAGTCTTTTTCTGTTGATTCAAAAAAATATACTTTGAAACCTCGAGGACAATATTGGTGGTTAGATTCTTACTCGGCAGTAAAAAAGATTCCTCGTAAAAACTTCTTCGGTCAGGCTGGTGAGTGGCTAACAAGACCAATGGATAAACTTTTACATAGTGGCACGTTTCAGCCAGAGAAAATGGCTGAGCTGAGGGCGCGTGTAGATCTTCCTTTGCGAGATAGGGATCCTCATTCAGTCTTGCAGCATCTTTATAATCTAGGAGTTGAAGCTGTAGAACCTGTTGAAATTTGTTTCAAAGATAGAAGCCAAACTAAGTCAGCCAATGCACAAAACCATATCAAGGCAATTTATATTCCTTCGCCTTTAAAAAAAACTAACGAAGAGCGAAGTGACAAAAAGGTCTTTGTTTATTGTCCTGGTCGCAGCGGGGGTATGGGTTATTTGAGTGATGTCGCTTTGAATCAAGCTTGGCTTGAAGGGGATGATGTCTTGTTATTGAGCTACCGGGGCTATGACACCAATATGATGGGTTATGATCCTAGTCAAGAATCTATGGCAGATGATATTGATGCTGCGATTAATTTTTTGATATTAAAGAAGGATTACAAGCCTGAGGACATAAGCTTCACTGCTTGCTCTTTAGGGGTTGATGCCTTAATTAATACTCTTGCCAAGCGGGTTCAACGGCTTGCGGTAGTAGATACAAAAGAAAACTGGGGCCAGCTTGATCTACGTTGTCCCTTTAAGGATCTAGGATCGATTGCACGCGAAAGAGTCAAGCAAACTATCCCGTTACTTGGCGCTTTGTTACAATACCCGGTTTGGGCTGCTGTCAGAGAGAAGCCCCTCAATCATCACGATAATTTGGATTTTGTTTATCCCTATGTTGAGTCTATGGATTTCTTGGCAAATATAGAAGGCGAGCAAAGCACCAGCGATGAACTGATACCAAGATGGCATACTGAAGCTAATTACAGCCGTGCTCGGGATTTAGTGAATAGGTCTAAGGGGATAGAGCCGGATGATAGAAAAGTGAGTTTGTTGCATTTGCCTGATGCTAATCATAGAGAGGTTTCTACTTATGTCAGGAATTGAATGCTAGTTATTAACCTTTAATGATAGTTATACTTACGAAATACGTGGTATAATATCAACATGGACTGTCAAATTACGCGGTTACTGCCTCTGCCTGCTAAATCTAGCTTCTTCTTGTTTGGCCCAAGGCAGGTCGGCAAAAGTACTTTGATCAAAGCTTTGTTTCCCAAAACCAAAGCCTTATATTTTAATTTACTTGATAGAGAGTTGATAACTAGTCTGAGGCGCAGCTTGAAAAATTTTAGAGAGGCAATTATTGCCAGAGATAAGGATCAAGTTACTCATGTCATTGTTGATGAGATTCAGAAATTACCAGAGCTGCTTGATGAGGTTCATTTCATCATGGAGGAAATGAATAGACCTCCGTTTTTTATTCTTAGTGGTTCATCAGCAAGAAAATTGAAACAATCTGGTGTGAATATGCTGGGCGGAAGAGCTTTAAGTCTCAGACTTGGAGCTCTCAGCCATAAAGAAATTGAAGCGATGGAAGAATTCAAGGATGATAATTTCCCACTGGTTAAAATTCTTAAATATGGGACTTTGCCAGATATTTTTACAGAGTTTGATCAAGACTTAGTAAAACTCAAACTCAAGTCCTATTACGATACTTATATCAAAGAAGAAATCAGAATAGAAGCCTTGGTACGCAATTTGGATGCTTTTAGTATTTTTTTGGAGATGGCGGCAGAGGATAATGGTAACTTAATTAATTACTCCAATCTGGCTCAGGATACAGGAGTGAGCCATGTGACAATCAAGGAATATTACCAAATTTTGATTGATACTTTGATGGGTTTTTATTTAAGACCTTATACCAAATCTAAGCGCAAGCGCCTTGTCAAAAGTCCTAAGTTTTATTTCTTTGATACTGGCGTTGTTAGAACTATTCAGGGATCCTTGTCACTAGATTTAGATTATGGAACTGATGAATTTGGTAGATGCTTCGAACATTTTTTAATTAGAGAGATTATTCTTTTGTCGTCTTATGCTAATAAGGATTATAGTTTCTATTTTTATAGAACAGAAGCAGGAGCAGAGGTTGATTTAATCGTGGAAAAACCAAATGAAGAGATATTAGCAATCGAGATTAAGTCTAATTCAAACCCCAAGTTGAAAAACCTCAGGGGGTTAAAGTCTTTTCAATCAATTAATCCTCAAGCTAAGCTTTATTGTGTTTCTCTTGCTAAACATAGAAGAGAAGAGTCTGGTATTTTGATTCTTCCTTGGAGAGAGATCTTTGCTGAGTTAGACCTTTAGCAACTTTTTACCAGCCCAATAAATTGGATAAACTACATCATAAAACTTCTGTTTGCCCTGCAATTTGTCGTAGATCTTATTGGCTTCAGCGTTCCAGAGATTTATTGACTTATCTCTTTTGACTTTGGTCTTGGTGTCTTTGTTTAAGCAAGTGTCCAAGATTTCAGCAGCTCTTGTTTCGGTAACAGGGATGCCAATATCAGTTCCAATCTCAATGATTTTAGCTTTGGCGTATTTGCTGTCCGATCTGAATTTATTAAAGTCAACTTGGGTGACACCAGGCTCTGTTTTCCACATGTCTAAGAACTTAAACAGCTTCACTCTTGTTGGTCCAAAGATTTCAAGATACTTGATGAAATGATCTTGAGCACTGAGGTCACTGTATTGAGTAAACTCATCTTGCATATCGCGGCGGATTTCACGGAACCAATAAAACTCCGCTTGCATCGCTTCTTTGTGATCGCGGAATGAATAGATGATCTTGAAATTCTTTAAGGCAAATTCATTTAGCAAGGGCTTGGCGATATGTCCAAAAACAAACTCACCAGCTTGAACTCCATAGAGTGCTTGATCTATTTTGAGCGGGACTTTGGCTTTGGAAGGGGTGAATTTGTTTACTTCCTCTCCAAAGAGTAAAAGGTTTTCGGCGTGATTCTTGGCAACATGTAGGTGACGATTCTTGGCACCAATTTCGCTGAGGATTTCGGCAAGAAAATAAGTGCCGGCCTTCGGTATTGTAGTTAGTAAAATTGGCTTCATAAACTAGTCCTGAAATCGCCCATGACTGCGTTACGCTCGCCACAAGAAGTCATCATTGACGGCTCAGTCAACTCAGCCTTCTTGTAACTTCGCAAGCCTTGTCCTGAACGATTTCATAACCAGTTTAACACATAATGAGTTGTGATCTTTAAGCCACCATGGTTCCATAACCCGGATAAACAACGACCTTCTTTCTAAAACAAGGAAAGAAAAAGCTACTCTCAAAGTCCCCATCCATAATGATTTCTTTATTGGTAAACAAATTCATCAATTGCCCCAAAGCAGTCTTGAGAAGCCCATTAGAATAAAGCAAGACTTCAGAGCCTTCTGTTATTTTAGCTCCGCTGATTTCCAAGAAACGATCAAGATTAGCTTGATTGCTAAAAACATAAAGGCGATCTTTGCTTTCGCTCCAGTCTTTATTCATCAATGGCTGATATTTCTCTAGAGGAAAGTCTTGCTGGGCTTTTTTGCCAAGCATAAAATCCCAAATGGCTTTAAAGCCAAGCCCCGCATTTTTAAAATAGCCATGAAGAGTCAAGTAGATAGACCAAGCAAAGAATTTAGCAAAGACCAGCGGCAAAGCAATCAATTTATGTTCTTTATATAGATACAAAAGATTGCGAATATTGTAGTACTTGATCCAAGTTGCTTGCTTGCATTGTAGTGACTCATGAAAAACAATAGAGCGAGGATTGCAATAAATTGCCATGCCTTGTTTTGGAGCACGCAAACACCAATCAACATCATCAAAATGAATAAATAAATCATCCCAGTAACCAAGCTTGGTGATTGACTTACGGGTTTTGAGTAAGGAAGCCGCTGCGCAGTATTCTACCTTACGTTCTTGCAGTAAGTCATCGGTGATTTCGGTGAAATTTTCGCCAGCATTTTGCATATCAACTCGAGCCTTACCCCAATCCATAAACGCGCCAATCTCGCTTATCAGTTCTGGTTTATCAAGCTGGAGGATCATTGAACCAGCGGCAGCAGCGTTTGGATTGTTTTTGATAGTGTCCATTAACCAGTTAAGAGAGTTTGGGTGAACTACTACATCATTATCCAGTAGCCAGATATAGTCATTATCCAGCTTCTCTATTGCATAACGCATGCCGGTATTGAAGCCACCTGCCCCGCCTAGATTGGCACCTGTTTGAATCACCGTGATCGCATCTCCAAACTCAGCTCTGAGCTTTTCTTCAGAACCGTCTGCTGATGCGTTGTCTATAACGACAATGTCTAGAAGTTCTCTTTTATAGTTCAAGTGCTCAAAAGAGAGAATCAATTCTCTAATGTATTTGTGTTTGTTGTAAGTCACCATGATTACAGTCACGGTATCGTCATGTAGAGGGATCTCTTGATGATCTTTTTCTTTGTAGAGTAGTGCAAGGTCAGAGTTGTGCATTAAACAGTAGCCTTTGTCTTGAGCGCGAAGCCGTCTTTGCAAGCGCGGATTATAGTTCCAAAATATTCTTTTTTCTTTTTGTAGTGTCTTGAGTGCAAAATCCAGCTGGTTAATTTAGCAAGAAAGACCAGTGGGAACAGCAGTCCAGCAGCGGTCTTGTAGAAATGCAGCGAATTGCGGTAGGCATAGTACTTCTTCCAGATTTGGTCATCATAACTATCGACAAAAGTAGCTGAGTCATGATAGAAAACTAAATCTGAATGATAAGCATTTCTGTAACCGAGATTAGTCAGCTCTAGTGTATAAAGCCAATCGTCGCAATAAATAAATAATTCTTTGCGCGGCAGTCCAAGCTCTTCTCTAACTATTTTGGTTTTTACAAAGAACCCTACAAAGCTAGAATAATCTACGGTTTCATCGTTTGAATTCTCAAGCTGGTCGTAGCTCAAGTAATGACTGTCCTTGACAAAGAAATACTTCAAGAATCTACTTAATGATTTAAATGGATTAAGTCCTGGTCTATTAAAGTCAGCAATCTTACCGTCTGGTGTAACTACTCGACAACTAACAGCTCCTGTTTCTTCGGTAATTTGAATTGCGCGAAATTTATCAATCAAGCCTTCACTCGGATAAGCATCGTCGTCATAGATTAAAACCCAGTCAGCATCCGTGTTTTCTGTTGCGTGCTTAGTCCCGTGATAAAAACCACCAGCGCCGCCACTATTTTCTTCCATGTTGAGAATCATTAGGCGAGGGTCAGTTTGCTCAGAGAGCCAGTCCTTGGTGTCGTCTGTTGATTTGTTGTTGACGACTACTACGTAGTCAATGCTTTGAGCTAAGACTGACGAGATTGCCAGCTTGAGTTTTTCAAGGCGGTTGTAAGTTACTATTACAGCTGCCACTTTGTCATTAGTCATTCTTATACTCCTTCATGGAGCACTTGCTTCGCTGCGGGTCCAACCCTTTGTGTGGCGACATCACTAGCAAGACTTCGCTTTGCAGGATGTCTAGTCTCTTAACCATTAACTTTCTCCGGTCTTTTTGAAAATTCTTTTGCGACCTCTAAGGCTGCAGCAATAGTGACATCCATATCCATATACTGGTAAGTGCCAAGTCTGCCAACAAAGCTTACATCCTCTGATTGATCAGCAAGCTCCAGGTATTGATCAAGCAATGCTTTTTCTTTGGCTTGCCTAACTGGATAATAAGGAATAGTCTCGCCGGGTATGTGTTTGCTACTGTATTCCTTGAAGTAAATTGTCTTCTCGTGGCTTTCCCATGGCGCAAAATGCTTATGTTCAGAGATTCTTGTATAAGGAACCTCTTCATCGCAATAGTTGATCACTGCAGTACCCTGAAAGTCTCCATCTTGCCTATGCTCTTCAAAACGCAGCGTGCGGTAATCAAGTTCACCAAGCTTGTAGTCAAAATATTGATCAATCGGACCACTATAAAAAACATGCTGATAGTTTTTCTCCATCGCATGTTCAAAATCAGTATTGAGTTTGACGCTGATATTTGGGTGATCAAGAATCCCTTGGATAATATGGGTGTAGCCATTAAGCGGCATGCCTTGATTCTTGTGATTGAAATAATTATCATCGTAGTTAAATCGAACGGGCAGCCGCTTCAAAATACTTGACGGTAACTCACGCGGTTCAAGTCCCCATTGTTTTTTAGTATAGCCATAGAAAAAAGCATAATAAAGATCCTTGCCAATAAAACGCATTGCCTGTTCTTCAAAAGTCTGTGGGTCTTCAATACTAGTGTCTGCAATTTCATTAATCCAAGCACGAGCCTCATCCGGGCTCATCGTTTTGTTGTAGAACTGATTAATGGTCATCAAATTAATGGGCAAACTAAAAACCCTGCCTTGGCTTACTGCTTTAACTCGATTGACATAAGGCATGAAAGTATCAAAGCGATTAACATAGTCCCATACCTCTTGATTATCAGTATGAAAAATATGTGGTCCGTATTTGTGAACCATGACACCTGTTTCTTCATCACGCTCACTATGGCAATTACCTGCTATATGATCGCGCTGATCAATAATTTCTATTTGGGCGCCTTGCTCGGCTAATTCACGGGCAATAATTGCTCCAGTGAAACCTGCGCCGACTATAAGATATCGTTTTCCCTCGCCCATAATGAACCAGATAAGTATAGCGTGTATAGGGTCGTATTGGACCCTGATTAACTACAATCGCGCCACATTGCGCCACTATTTACTGGCACAAGTAGCGCAATGTGGCATAATAGTCATAGATGGTACTTAGTAATGAACCAAGTCAAGCATTATTAGCAGAATTGCACAATTTGCAAGCTGATTTGATTAAGGCCTGTAATCTAATTGAGGAGTCTAGTGAAGCGGAAAAGTCTTACTTAAATCGTCAAGCCTTAATTAGTAATATCGGTAGCTCAACGAGAATAGAAAATGCGGTGCTCACCGATAATCAAATTGAATGGATAAACACCCAATTAAAAGAAGATGCCAAGCCTACTGCTTTTGAAGAAAAGAAATCCTTTATCTTAGACAAACTCTCCAAAGACAGGGAGAGAAGTCTTGAAGAAGTAATTGGTTGTAAAGAAATATTAGAAGTTGTATTTCAACAATTCCACGAATTTCATCCATTGACTGAAACCATTGTCAGGGGCTTACACCATAAATTATTACAACACTATCCCAAAGCTCAGCACTTCGCTGGTCAGTATAAAAGCTCAGAGAATAAAGTTGTTTCTCATAATCATGATACTGGTGAGAACAAGACGGTGCTGGAACCTGCTAGCCCAGGTACTATTACTGAAACAGCAATGGCAGAACTTGTAAGATGGTATAACCTGCATATTAAAGAATATCCATGGACAATTCTTCTAAGTACTGAGTTTGTTTTTCGTTTTCTTGCGATTCATCCGTTTCAGGATGGTAATGGCAGGCTCGGGCGTGCTTTGTTTTTGCTTAGCCTCTTGCAATCTCCCAATAAATATATAGCTACAGTAATTGGCTATATCTCAATCGATCGCCAAATTGAAAAAAACAAGAGCCAGTACTACCAAGTTCTGCAACAAAGCTCCTCAGGCAAGTTTTATGCTGATCCTAAACAATATAACTTGGATTCATTGCACTGGTTTTTTATCAAAATCATTAAATCAGCTATTGCCGATGTATATTTCTACCATGCTAAATACCACAAACTCCAAAAACTAAGCGAGTCAGCAACGACTGTGCTTAATAGCTTTAAAAACAATCCAAAACCCAAACTAAAAATCTCAGATCTTGAACAAGACCTAGACTTGCCTCGCAGAACGATACAAAGATCTCTAAAGACCTTAACGGACAAAGCATTTATACAGAAACTAGGAGCTGGTTCTGATACTAAGTATCAACTTGTTTTTTAAGAACTAATCTACGAGCAAGCAAAAGTGCCCATATTGTTTTTCTTGCATTTTATTGTGTCCCACGCTTGATAACTAGTATTCTATCAAACAAAAAGCTGAAAAAGGCAGACGCGGCCCCTAATGAAAAGTATAAATCAATTTGCAAAACTCCTGCCAGCTTTGTATTGGAGGATATTCTTCCCAAAGATCATCGTATTTCAGCATATCTTCTGAAACACTTTGCATAAATTGAAAAACAGGATTTTTCTTCTCGTTATCATCTTCAGGAAAAGCATACTGTTCACCCTTGGAGCCAAATAAATAAACGGGATGTCCAGGGTCTGCATTATGCAACATGCCAGAGACAAAATAAGGATCTTTTTTCACTCCGTCAACAAGTATTTTGAACATCATTAATCGAAAAGAATATGGATCTTTAATATCCAGCTCCAAACCTAAGCTATCACAGATTCCAAGCACAGTAGTAAGCTGAATATTCTGATCCGCCTGTTCAAATCTTGAAATTGTCTGAAAACTTATTCCAGTTATTGCAGAAAGGTTTTTTTGAGTTATATCCTCCGCTTTCCTTTTAGTTTTGACCTTGGCTACTAGTTTTGACCAATATTTTTGAATAAGCCTTTCCATCTTTTTTCTATATGCTCCTTAAATTGTTTTCTTAGATCTGGGTTAAGCTCTGTTTTGCTGTCTATAAATTGGTAAACCAAATCTAAACGCTTTTCAAAATCCTTTGTTATATTCCAAAGTACCCTCTCATTGAAACCAAAGCCTTCAACTAAAATCTTAAGATGCTTGGCTTTGAGATCTTGGATTGCAGGATTCAATTTGGCAATGAGATCTAAAGCCATCTCATCTGCTAGTTTGTAATATCTCACAAAAACCATATCGTAGATTGGTGTAAAATTCAAAGCATCTCTTTGACGGAACATAGCAAAGTTTTTCAAGTGGGCATCAGTATTGCCCAATAAAATACAGGCAAGTATTCTTCTAAGTAGTTTCTCCGTGTCAGCTTTAGTACATAAGCGGCTAGCATTCATATAATCAGCCATATCCTTATAACTACCAAAATATTTATCATCAGATTGTTCATTCAATAGTTGAGTAAACTCTTCAAAATGTAATTTGCTGCCATCTTCATTTCTATCAAATCTTTTGACCAAGAGCGCTTGCCCTAATCCTTCAAGTTCAGATATTTCAACTTCGGCAACCTTATCGTTAAACAAAAGCAGCTCTGTTGCTTTCATTGTCAAGAATTCATTCTCTATTATTAGTGGAAACTCTCCTGGCAGCTTTGCGATATGCGTAGAAGCTTCTGGATAATGAGCTGGATAAAATTGATTTCCTTTCTTTACTGCAAGTAGCTTAGGTTGGACACCAGAGATAGAAGCCTTGGAACCAAGACTAAGCCGCTGGAAATAATCCTCCATATCAATCTTGATTTGGTAATTCGGATTAGGGTCAACGATCGTTACGGCACCAATCAAATCAGCACCAAAGGCTATTAATAATTTAAACCGATCTGCTTCTTTTGCGCCGATTGACTTTGCTTGTATCTTAGCTAGTCTGCCTTCGGCAATCAAATTATCAAAGAACGAATGCAAGCTATTCTTACTTAGATGTTCTTTGCTACTTATGGCTAGTTGCGTTGAAATTGATACTTGCCTAGTTTGAAACTCTTCATCGTAGCTAAATAAATAGTCGCCACCGGGCCTTTGCTCTAAAATACCAGCAAAATCGTTGTGAAAATAAACTTTAGCCCAATTATTCGCTGCCATAAATCCAATGTATTTGATATTCTACCCCAATACCATGCTAAATATCAAATATACTCGAATATTAATCAAGAACAAAGCTATTTATCAAGTTTATTTGATATCTATACTAATTATATCATAAATATCAATTTTGTTTGATATTTCAAAAAAGCTGAAAAAGGCAGACGCGGCCCCTCTGCTAATGACGGATGGGGTGGTAAATTGTGATACACTGAAATGTCCAATGTCAGGATACGACCCTTATGCGTCCCTTATGCGTGCAGACTTACTAGTAGCTTTAATAACAGTGATTTACCTGCTAGGTTACTTTCTTTACTCTTCTTTTCTCGCTAAAAAGATCTTTAAACTAGATGACAATAAAAAGACCCCTGCTCATGAGCTAGAGGACGGCAATGATTTTGTGCCAACGCGCAAGTGGATTTTATTTGGGCATCATTATGCTTCGATTGCTGGTGTCGCGCCAATCATTGGTCCTTGTATTGCGGTCTATTGGGGCTGGTTGCCGGCACTCACCTGGGTAGTGCTAGGCAATATTTTTATGGGTGCGGTTCATGACATGGGGATTTTGCTTCTTTCTGTGCGCAATAAGGCTCAATCATTAGCTGAAGTTGCTGGTCAGTTTCTACCAAAGAAATCCAAAATCGCTTTGTTGTTCATTATTGTTTTTTTGTTATGGATTGTGACGGCGGCTTTCTCGGTAGTAATCGCTAGACTTTTTGTGACTTACCCAAGTTCGGTTTTGCCTACTATTATTGCTTCTATATTAGCTTTGATTATGGGGCAGATTCTTTACCGGTCCAAGCTGCATGCACTAGTGCCAAGCTTGATTGCGCTCGCTTTATTGTATGCCAGCATTCCGCTTGGAGTGAAGTATCCAATAGATTTGACTCTTTGGTTTGAACCGGGGATTGCCACTGCTATTTGGGTTTTGGTTTTGCTTATCTATGCATTTATTGCTTCAGTTTTGCCCGTCTGGGTTTTATTGCAGCCACGCGATTATATCAACTCTCACCAGATTATTGTGGGACTTGGAATTCTGGTTATTGGAATTTTTGTAACTAAGCCAGAGATGGTTGCGCCGATGATTAATTTTGAAGCCGAACGTTCTTGGTTTCCGTTTTTGTTTATTACTGTTGCTTGCGGCGCGATAAGTGGCGCACATGGTTTGGTTGCAAGTGGTACTACCGCTAAGCAAATCAATAAGGAATCTGACATCCGTCCAATTGCTTATGGTGGCATGCTCTTAGAGGGCTTCCTTGCTTTGCTTGCGGTGATCGCAGCGAGTGCTGGCTTTGCAAACAATGAGGGTTGGTGCGAGCACTACGGATCTTGGGCACATGCTTCTCGTCACGGGCTTGATGCCTTTGTGCAAGGCTCTGTGAGTTTTATGACTCATTTTAATTTGGGTCCAGAAATTGCAGCAGCTTTTATTGCGGTGATTATAATTTCATTTGCTGCTACAAGTCTTGATACTTTATTTCGTATCCAAAGATATATGCTTGAAGAGATTTCTGTACTTGTGAAATTCAAGCCATTAGGCAATCGTTATATTGCTTCTTTACTTGCTGTTGCTACCGTATCAATGATGGTCTATTCTGATGGCATTACCAAAGTAGAGGGCGCCTTTACTTTATGGCCACTTTTTGGTACTACTAATCAATTACTAGCTTCACTTGCTTTGATGATACTGGCGCTGTTTCTGATGGAGCTTGGCTCTAACAATCTCTATGTCTTGATCCCAGGGATCATCCTGACAATACTTACCATGATTGCAAACACAATGGGAGTGATGGATTTCTGGCGCGACGCCAATTATTTACTGGCAGCTTTTGCTGTTTTGGTTTTATTTTTGCAGTTGTATATTGTTAAAGACATCAGCAGGAGCTTATTGAAGAAGTGAAACAGATTAGTCAATTAGCTTCGCGCAATTTCTTCATCCTCATAATTATTTTTGCCGCTCTTGGTTTATTTCAAGCCCAGTGGCAACAGGATCTTCAACAATATATCGAGCAGATGCTTGGCTTAGTGATTTTTGTAATGGCATTGACTTTGAGTTTTGAGGATTTTACCAAAGTATTCCGTAAGCCTAGTAGATTAGCTATTGGAGTTGCAGCTCAGTATTTAATCATGCCTCTTGCAGCTTTTTTGATCGCAAGACTAGTCGGACTATCAGCGGAACTTGCTGTAGGATTGGTTTTGGTAGGGTCTTGTCCAGGCGGTACGGTTTCTAATGTACTTGTGTATATCGCCAAGGCTGATTTACCATTGTCTGTTTCAATGACCTTCACGTCGACCTTGCTTGCGCCATTGATGCTGCCACTGATGATGTGGCTTTATGCATCGCAATGGATCGAAGTGGATACTTGGTCTTTGTTTTGGGCAGCCATTAAAATCGTTTTGATTCCGTTAGTTTTAGGTTTGAGCACAAAAGTTTTAATTAAAAACCAAGAAGCGCGTTTAGAACCAATCGTCTCACTTGTTTCAGTCTTACTTGTTTGTGTCATCATCATGGTGATGGTTGCCGTTGGCAGCCCGAGAGTGATGATGCTTGAAAATATACAATCGCACTTGCTTCAAGTTATGCTTGCGGTGTTTTTGCTCACTGCTGTTGGTATGCTAGCTGGTTACTATTTACCAAAACTAGTTGACAAGAATTTAACTCAAGAGCAATTAAGAGCGATTGCGATCGAAGTCTCTATGCAAAACTCGGGTCTTGCTTCGGTACTTGCCTTAGTGCATTTCGGTCCACTGGCAGTCGTACCAGCTATTTTTGCTGCTACTTGGAACTGTATCGCCGGGTCATTGTTAGCTAATTATTGGTCTTCTCGAACTTTTATTCAGGGAAAATCCCCTTGAATTTAGTCAAAACACGGATATGCTTGAGTTTTTGACTATTTTCAGAAATACTATTTCCGAAAACATGCTATTTTCAGAAATACTCTTTCTGGAAATAGGGTATAATAAAGCTAATGTACCAGCGTTTGTTAAAAGCCCCATTAGAAAATGAGCAGAGTTTTTTCCTCTTTGGAGCCAGAGGAACAGGCAAGAGTTATTGGCTGAGAAATCTACAGCACGAATCAATGCAGTTTAATTTACTTGAACCAGAAACACGCATTGAACTTAGTACTAAGCCTAGTTTGCTCAAAGAACAAATTCCACCTGGCTATCAAGGTTGGGTGATTATTGATGAGATCCAAAAAGCTCCTGTTTTACTTGACCTGGTGCATCAGTTGATTGAAGAACGAAATTACAAGTTTATACTCACAAGCTCCAGCGCGCGCAAATTAAAAAAACTCGGTACTAATTTACTTGCAGGACGGGCTCATACTTATCACATGTATCCGCTAACTGTACAAGAATTAGCAGATGATTTTGACTTGGCTATTGCACTAAAATATGGAATGTTACCTAGTGTTTATGACAAGTCTATTAACGCTGCTCCCAAATATCTTAGTTCTTATACCAAGACTTATCTCTATGAAGAAGTGATGCAGGAGGGTTTGAGCCGAAAGTTAGAAGCGTTCAGTAGATTTTTGGAAGCAGCTAGTTTTTCACAAGCAAGTGTTTTAAATATTGCGTTTGTTGCAAGAGACCTTGGACTCAATGCTAGAACGGTCTCTAACTATTTTGAGTTACTAGAAGATATGTTACTTAGTTATAGGTTGCCAGTGTTTAGTAAGAGAGCCAAACGTAAAATGATTAGCCACCCTAAGTTTTATTTTTTTGATGTTGGGGTTTACCAATCACTTAGGCCCAAAGGAATTCTTGACTCGAGAGAAGAGATCGAAGGACATGCTTTGGAGACATTGATTTTGCAGGAACTTATTGCATTGAATCATTATTATCAATTAGAGTATCAACTTTATTATTGGAGAACAGTAAATGATCAGGAAGTTGATTTTGTGCTTTATGGTCCTAATGGTTTTTTTGCAATTGAAGTTAAGCGTTCTAGCAAAGTCAACGTCAGGGATACTAAGAGCTTAGAATTGTTTTTGCAAGACTATCCAGAAGCTAGAGCTTATATTGTTTATGGTGGTGATAGATCTTTGTATTTTGATAACAAGGTTGAGGCTCTTGGGGTTCTTGAGTTTTTAACAACATTGCCTCTTATTCTTGGCTCAAACTTCTCTTGCAACTCATCTAATACCTCTTGAGCACTAGCTTCCATCCTCAATACTTTAAGGTAAGCGGCTTTGATTTCTCTTTTGTAACGATTTGCAAAATCGACTTGAGGAAAATAACTTGCGTGAGGACTATTTGATAATTCAATAAAAATATTGATATAAGGATTTTCATGTCGGCTAAAAAATTCAGCTGAATGATTTTTAAGTGGTGTGAATTTGCCCTGAGCAAGAGCTAGATATTCTAGGTTCTCTTGTTTGTGCAGCCATTTGATAAACTGCTGCGCTTCTTGTGGGTGTTTGGCTTTAAGCGGAATAGCAAGGGCATCGATGTTTACTAAAGTAGCCAGAGTTTTTTCAAAACTCGGAAACGGCGCCACAACTACTTCCATATTCGGCGCAAAAATTCCAGCAAGTCTATGCTCCCAGACACCACTGTTTTCAATTGCAATTCTTCCAGAATAAAATGGATTGTCTGGACTTTGATAGGCATGAAAGCCCTCGGTGAAAGCTGCAAGTTTGTCTTTTGGGATTTTACTTGCAAAGTTGTCTTGGACCCAAGACCATGCCGCTATATTTTCTGGCAAGTTTGCCGTCACGCCATTTGCGTCACCCCAACTACCACCAAAGCTACTAACAATGAACTTACCAGCCCAAGGCGGCCAGCTCGGTAGCCATGCTACGGGAGGCTGTAAGGCTGCAAGGCTCGGGTCGTTTATGATATCAAAAGTCGCAACTATATCATCGAGTGTTTTTGGAATTGCCAAACCATATTCATCAAGCAAGCCTTTATTAATATGCATCGCATCACAAGTTGGCATTAATGGCATTGCATACTGCTTGCCATTGACATTAAGCATCTCAAGATAGATAGGAATATAATCTTGCTGATCCACCACATTCCCCAAGTCCAGCAAGCCTCCCCGCAAACCAAGATCAATAACCATATCTCCATCAATATGAATTAAGTCTGGCGGCACCCCAGCTGCAATCGCCATTAGGATTTTTTTGCGAGGCATAGAAATGCTCAGCATCTCAACTTCAAAGTCATGATCTTCCGAGTTGAATTTCGCAACTAAATCCTCTAGCGGTTCTTTTTCTGTGCCACTCCAATATTGCCAAAAGATTACTTTATTAGTGTCGCCTTTCCTCTTTTTAGCAAAAACAAAAGGCAAGGCAGCAATGCACAAGAATACAAATATATATAAGGTAGTGTTTTTAGCTTGCATTGAATTTACTACTTTAATACTAAACCAAGTAGAAGCAAGAATAATGATACGCATGTCATTAATAAAAACATAGTTATGCTGACTCTCATGGCTCTATTTATCAGTTACGATTGCATGTATGTCTAATGAACGCCGTGTAGTAATCACAGGAATCGGACCAGTAACCCCAGTGGGTATTGGGCTTGAGGATTTTTGGTCAAGCATGAAGGCAGGCAAGTCCGGTATTACTGAGCTTAGCCCCGAAAGAATGGAGGGTTATGATTGCCCGGTCACTATTGGTGGCGAAATTAAGAACTTCAAGGTTACTGATTATTATGACGACCGTAAAATTCTTCGTAGTTTAAACAAGGACATGGATCCAGTATCACAGTTTGCGGTTGTTGCAGCGAAATACGCGATCGAAGATTCAGGAATTGATTTTGATAAACTCGCAGACTATGGAACCAATAGAACCAAAGTAGCTACTTTTGTAGGTACTGGTATTGGTGGAATCTCAACTACTTGTAATGACACCATGACTTTGAATAACCGCGGGCTCAAAGCCTTAGGACTCAGATCTATTATTCGCTTAATGCCGAACGCAGCTTCTGGTCATATCGGGATCATGTGGGGCTTGCAAGGCAGAGCCAAGTCTGACTCTACTGCTTGCGCTTCTGGTCTTGACAGCATGATGGATGCTTTTTGGTATATAAAGAACGGCTTAGCTGACATTATGGTGACTGGCGGCAGTGAGGCTTGTCTTAACCCATTAGCTATTTCTTCTTTTTACAATATGACGGCACTTTCTCGCCGCCAGACGACAGCCGCTGAAGCTAGCTGCCCGTTTGACGCCAGGCGCGATGGTTTTGTAATGTCAGAGGGTGCAATGATTTTTACTCTTGAAGAGTTATCTATAGCCAAGAAACGTGGCGCTAAGATATATGCCGAGTTAGTTGGCGTCGGAGCCAGTTGTGATGCGTATCACATTACTGCCCCAGCTGAAGATGGTAGTGGCGGAGCTAGAGCAATTGAGATGGCTTTAGAGTCAGCGGGATTATCTGACAAGCGCGAATGCATAGATTATATTCACGCTCACGGAACCAGCACGCCACTTAACGATGCTCGCGAAACACTTGCAATCAAAAAAGTCTTTGGTGACCACGCCTACAAACTTGCAGTCAGTTCAACCAAGTCAATGACCGGTCATATGATCGGCGCTGCTGGACCTACAGGGCTTGCTGTAGCTGCTCTTGCTTGCCGCGATGATATTATAGCGCCAACCATTAACTACAAGGAAGCAGACCCAGCTTGTGATCTTGACTATGTACCTAATGTCGCCAGAGAGACCGAAGTGAACTACGCAATTGTGCAGGCTCTTGGTTTTGGTGGACATAATACCGTAGCAATAGTCAAAAAATTCACGGAGTGAATTGCTTGATTATTGCTACGGTATGGTTGCGCTCACTGCGTTCGCCTTTCTGGCTCTCTGGTTGCGGAGACTTTGTCTCCTGGTTGCGCCTACTTACGTAGGCTGCTTACTCCTTCATTGAATTTCAATAGCCAAGCTCAGCGAAGCGCAACCAGGGAGCGTTAGCGACCGCAACCAGCAAATCTTTGATTTGCGCAACCAGGCACAAAGTGCCGCAACCGTCATTACTTAATTCGCCATACAAAAGCGCACAAGTAACTCCGCCTCATCACTAATCCCTTGCTCTCT
>JABHOV010000079.1 GCA_018695135.1 Candidatus Melainabacteria bacterium
AAGAGCGTAAGCAACCAATGAACCAGCAGCAGAACCACGTCCGGGTCCAACAGGAATATCATTCTCTCTTGCCCATTTAATAAAGTCCCAAACAACTATAAAGTAAGATGCAAAACCAGAGTTGTTCATGATCTCAAGTTCAAAATCTAACCTATCAATTTGCTGCTGGTTAAGTTCACCACCAA
Organism: Candidatus Melainabacteria bacterium; assembly: GCA_018695135.1. Lineage (GTDB taxonomy): Bacteria > Cyanobacteriota > Vampirovibrionia > LMEP-6097 > LMEP-6097 > JABHOV01. Next base: position 186 of record JABHOV010000079.1, read on the forward strand.
AACGCATTTTGGCGCCTTCATAACTCAGTTCACGCAAATAAGTTTCAAAGCTGTGTCCCTCTGGCACCTTCGGATCAGGCATATGCATCTTAGGTTCGCGCAATAATTCATAGTCCTCAATCTTGTTAAAGATTTCAGTTGGCACATCATAAACTGCCTTGCGTATCAACTCAGGATCGAGGTGATCTGCAAATAGCGCTGCCATTTCTGGTCCCGTCTTCAAGTACTCATGAGACGAAAAATGCATACGCGGAAAATCAGCAACATACTTTTGTGTTTGCAAGCAAAGCAAGGCGTCATGAGCGTTTGCGTCCTCACTATTAGTGTAGTGGCTATCATTAGTAGCAACAATTTTGATATCAAGTTCTTTGGCGATATCAACGAGCTTGGGGTTCACATGCCTATCTTCGGCATAGTTATGATCCATTATCTCCAAGTAAAAATCCTCACCAAAAATATCTTTGTAATTAGCAGCTGCGATTTTGGCATCTTCCATTTGATTATTCAAGACTAAGTTGTTCACCTCGCCACCAAGACAAGCAGACATAGCAACCAAGTCAGAAGAATATTGGCGCAAGAATTCTTTGGAGACACGTGGTTTGTAATAGAATCCATTAATGCAAGACTCTGAGACAATTTTGATTAAGTTAAGGTAACCCTGGTCATTTTTGGCAAGTAAAACCAAATGATAAAGCTTAAGTCTATGTTCTTTGCCTTTGAGTAAATGGTCACCATTAATTACGTAAATCTCACAACCAACAATTGGTTTAATTCCATTTTTAGTAGCTTCGGTATAGAACTTATAAGCGCCAAACATCGTGCCGTGATCAGTAAGTGCCAAACCCGGCATGTCGTTTGCTTTGGCTTTGGCACAAATATCTTCAACACGACTGGCACCATCCAAAAGAGAAAACTCTGTATGAAGGTGTAGCGGAATATGTTTTACTTGATCTAGCGTCTCTGGGGACATATATATATAAATTCTATAATTTCTCAGGCGCTAAGGTAATTAAATAGATTTAAGTTAAGGATGCTAAAATATTAAAAATGGAGACCCCGGGTATCTCCATTTTTATGAAATTCACCAATAAACTAGTTGATTACACTAATCTCAAGCCAGATGCCAGTCATCAAGACCTCACTGAACTTGCCCAAAAAGCCAAAAAGCAAGGTTTCAACTCAATTTGCATCAGAAGTGACAGAATCAAGGAATTTGCTGAGACATACCGCTGCTCAGCTACTATCAACTTTCCAACGAAGGTCTATTACTGCAACTCAGACGAGGATAAAAAATCAATCATCAAAGAAATTGGTAATCACAGCCTTGAAGAAAAACTAGCCGAAGCCAAGCAAGCTCTTAATGATGGAGCAGTAGAACTTGATCCGGTAATCAACCTTGCAAACGTCTCCAAACATGATTTCAAAAAACTAAGAGCCGAACTGAATGGCTATATTGAATTGATGCAAAGCTATGACAAACCACTTTGGCTTAAACCAATCTTCTCCTGTGAATTACTCGAGGACTACAGTATCGAATTTAGCATCGATATTTTAGCTCAAGTTGTTGCAGGCGCTCAACTAAACAAAATCAAAGTAGCTTATAAAAACTCAACTGGATTTATCAAAACAGAAAATGACTACCCACTCAAAACAACAAGCCAAGAATTAATTTCACTTATTACAGAAAACCTAAACGAATACGATCAAGATGCAAGAATTAATATCAAAGCCGCTGGTGGAATCAAAGATATAGAAACTGCCGAAACAATTATTGAAGCTGCTGCTGGCAGACTTAGTCACATTGGCACTAGTTCTGACATGTCTTACTAAGTTAACACCGGGTCGTAACGCTGTAACGCTTTGTCAATGCGTATTAGCAAAGCGTTACAGCGTTACGACCCGGTGTTGATAAAAATCGAGCTGATAATAAGCCGGGTTTTGTTTCTCGGACGATCATCTATCTGGGACTAGAATCACTTCTAGCCTCAAGCGGAATTGAGATCTTTCTTTTTGCTATTGAAGCATTTGCAAAAAGCAATAGATCTGGACCTTGCAGCTTCGCTGGGGTTTACCTAGCCTAAGCCTCTCGACTTAGCTGGTAGGCTCTTACCCTACCTTTGCACCCTTACTTTGTGGCAGTTTTCAACTTCAATTTCGGTGTTAGACTTGTCCTCATTTGCGAGAGCAAACTTCGGATCAACCTTGCAGGCAAGTCTGCCTTGAACTTGAAGCTGAGAACTGCCACATAGCGGTATATTTCTGTGGCACTATCCTCACGTTCACACGCACCAGCTCTTAACTGGCAAGCTAGCTTCAGTGCTGCCCGGACTTTCCTCTGCCACAAGTGACAGCGATCATCTAATCAGCTCGGCTGTTGATTATAGCTTATTAGGCTGCCTCATTTTCTTGATCCAGATCACGAGACAAATGATCTTCAACTTCAAGCTCATTAACTATCATTGCATCTAATAAATCAGAGACAACATGTTCATCAATATCAGCTTTATTTACAACATATTCAACTGCAGCAAGGGCATCACGCTTATCAAAGCTATGTTTATTTTCATCATTAACAAAAGCCATAATATTGCTAACGAATTGCTCATTAATATCAAACTGATCTTCACTCAGGTTAACCAAGTCTTCTAAGCAAAAAGCACCTGTCTCATCTAATAAACCTTCTTCTTGTGCAAAGGTATTCAATGTCTCATAATCATGAAGTATCTTGCCTGCTGGATCAGCTTCAAACAAAAGCACGTCTCCAGCCCTTTCTTGACTCGCTGGCTTAAGAACGGTGTCTGACGCAAATAAAGCCAATAATTGAGGATCAAGGTCAGATTCTCTTGGTTTAGTCCCTTGCAGTCGCGCATTGTCTGCATCTCTAGACACTAGTTCCCTAGTGCCAAAACGCTCATAAAGTCTCTTGACTCTTGGCTCTGGCCAAAATTTGCTTATTCTATCTGTATAATCCACCATAATACAAATCATCTTAACACGAGCATTGACGCATTGTCAAGATAATCTTATTGAAAAACGACTACCAGTCTTCAACTCAGATTCAATAGCAATAGTCCAACCATGCAAATCTACTATCGCTTTGACAATAGCAAGTCCCAAGCCAGTACCTTGAATTGCACTACTTGCTTGCACTCGATAAAACTGATCAAAAACCTTGGCAATATCTGTTTCGGGAATCCCAGTGCCAGTATCTTCGACAATCAAAACACCTTCTTTGTAGTGAAGCTGCACACTACCACTATCTTTATTGTATTTAATTCCATTATCAATTAAATTAGCAAGTAAATGATCCAGGTATTTTTTATCCGCCTGGATCTTGGTTCCTTTAGGAATATCACTCATGAGTTTAATCTGGCGACTAGTAGCTCTTGACTCAGCCGAGCTAATTAATTTATCAACCAACTGTCCCAAATCAATCTCAATTTTGTTTAATTCAACTGAACCACTAAGCACATGCGAGAGGCTGAGCATATCCTGAACCATAGTCCCCAAGCGGTCCGCCTCATGGTCTAGTTTCTCAAGATACTCCAGTGATTTAACGGCGTCGTCTTTGGCACCAAGCAAAAGAGTTTCAACAAGAGTTTTGATATTTTGTATCGGTCGCTTGAGCTCATGTGTACTTTGTTTCATGTCCTGATAAATAATCTGACTAAGTTCAAGCATATAATCATCTTCAAGCTGTTGTAGGTATAAATTAAAATGCTGACTATTAATTTTGATTTCAATTCGTTTTGATTTGCTTTGTTTAATCTCTTCTCTCAGCTCATCAGATTTTAGTGAACGAATTAATTTGGCAAGGGCAGCAAGTCCTTGACTTAAAGCACCAAGATCATTGATATTGTCATTCAAGCTCGACAAATCCCAGCCCAAAATCTTTTGTGCTGCAGGGTTTAATTCTTGGATCTTTAGAAGCTCGCTATCAAATAGCAGAACTCCAGTGTTGAGTTCGTCTATATCCATTAATTAGATTGTTCCACAATTTAGTTCAAATCGTCCCCCTGACCCAAGATACAAGATATCCACAACTGTTTATCAATCTATAAATACGCCCAGCTTTATAAATACAGCCAGGGAAATCAAAGATCACTTATCGGACCAAAAGGAAGTCTGATGTCAAATTGTTGTTGTCACGACAAGGGTGATCACCATTGCAGTCCAAGTCATAACGCAGAGTGCTACAGAGTTCACAAAATCGCAAGCCGTTTAGGTATTAATAGCGGCATGATTGATTTATGTAGTGCAAGTTTAAACGATATTATAGTGATGGCTCTTAACCGGGCACATCAGAATCCATCTCTATGGCTATATTTGATGTCAACTCATCAAAGTATCAATGCCAGTGATGCCGTCAATAAACTCATGAGAACAGGGCATTCTAGTGCAATTCCACGCCTCATTCAACTAGTTAATGCCAGTCATTCATCATCAGCAGGGCAAAGCTTCGCCGATAACTTAGAAAAAACAAGCCAAGAAATGCAACAAAGAGCTCAAATAGCCCAGGCTTGAAGCAAATCACTATAAAATACAGCATTTATCCTGCTTTGTAACTACAGGGACAAGGAAAAGGGACAAAACGTGGAAGCATTCACCACAGCACTAAGAAGATCAGCACTATCACTTATACCAGGTGGTGGATTAGTTAATGCCAGCATAGAAGCAACAGATTGGCAACAAATCAAAGACTCAACTAAACAAATACTTGAGCAGAGTTTTAAACCTAAGCAAAAAGAAATCGCCCAAAGCAAAGTGACGGAAGTCATTATACAAAAACCTGAAAATAAAGAACTCAAAGACAAATCACCAAAAAAAATCCAGAGAGCACGTGTCTCAAAAAGCGACAACAATTTATTACAAAAACTTTGGTATGAGCAACAAAACTATTACCACGAGATGGTTGAACAGATGGACAAAGCAAGGCAGCAAGCACAAGAATATTTAAAAAGAACCAGAGAGCAGCACGAAGAGAGAAGAACGGCAGAAGCCACAAGACAAAAAGAATCAGAACCAAAACACAACTGCAATGATCTCTGTGACAGCAAACGAAGACTACTTAAACTAGCAAGCCGTTATGGAGTTGCAGTTGAAGCAAATTTGTTAACGTTGAGCACAAGTGATCTAGAACAAACTATCAAAGCCAGAATTCAACACAATATCATTGGCTTTATAGCATTTGCCAAAGAGAACCCTAGCCTCGGTTACAACAGAGCATTGCGAGAATATGCCTCCAATTCAATAGATAGTAGTGTTAGAGAACTAGTCGCCAATGATGTTCAATTGGGCGCCAGTAGTGATATACTTAACCCCCATGAAAGAAGTCTCGCCCAAGTCTAACTGGCAGATCGCAGTCACTGCAACCGATACAGTTTGGGGATTAATCGCAAAGCCAAACCAAGCAAACACAGAAAGAATTTATCAAATCAAAGGGCGCGACAAAAACAAGCCACTCATTATTTTTGTAAAATCAATAAGCAAACTCAAAGAACTTAGTGAAGGCTGGGACCCATTGATAGAAGCTATTGCCCGCGAGCATTTCCCGGGAGCATTAACAATAGTAATGAAACGTTCTTCCAAGCTAGATTCTTTTATCAATCCAGAAATCACAACTATCGGCATGCGCATCCCTGATTCAAAACAAGTTTTAGATTTAATCAACGACGATGAGTTTCTTTTAAGCACTAGTGCCAATCTCTCCGGACAAGAGCCCGTTACTAATTACCAAGAAGCGCAAGCACAGTTCTCTAATCAAGTAGATTTAATACTAGATATAGAGCAAGCTAGTTCAGGAGAAGCCAGTACTATCATTAGTTATATAGATGGCAAAATTGAGATACTACGCCAGGGCAAACTGTCTCAAAGCCTCATAGGCAACAGTTTGCACAGTGCTAGCTAGGTTTAAGCTACGTGAGTTTTTGCTCAACATCGGCAGCGTAATCGATTGAGCTGGAATCATCAGCTCCTCAGGCAGACCTCGAGTTTCTGGACCAAAAACGAAATAGTCACCGTGCTCAAACTTGATATCCCAATACACTTGAGTTGATTTAGTGGTAAGAAACCAAAGTCTTGAAGCTTTAGTCGTATCTAAAAACTCTTGCCAGGAATTATACACTGTATAATTAATATACTGCCAGTAATCAAGCCCAGATCTTTTGAGATATTTATCTGTCAGTTCAAAGCCAAGTGGCTTAATTAAATGCAAATGCAGGTCGTTAGAGACACAGAGCCTCGCTATATTACCGGTGTTTTGCGGAATCTCTGGTTGATAGAGAACTATATTTATTAAACTATTTGCTTGAATGATTTTGCTCTCCATTTGCGCTCAGCCTTGTTGCAACAAAATCATAACCTGTTAAAGACTGCAACTGTGCTTTATCCCCGCCCAAACCAGAAACTATTACTTGAGCATTAGGCACTAAGACCTTGATGTAATCAATCACAGACTGCGGGCTGCGCTGCTCGGGCTGAAACTCCCAATCTTGTTTTTTCTTGCGAAGTTTCTGAAAGTCGCGCGGTGAAGTGATAGTGGCAAGCTTCTTGCCCTTTGCTTGATAGTCACGCAACTCCGGATAAGGTCCTTGCAAGGAATTAAAGAAATCGCTCGAGCTTGATGGATTCAGAGGATAGATCTTGAATTTGTTACTCGTATAACCAGCTCTCAATAGAGCATTGACATCAGCTTGGCAATAAACTCCAGGGATATACCGCAAGTATTGAGACATCCATGGGTCTTCTTGAATCGTTTTCATGATTTCAGTATCCAATGCTGGCGCAAAAACTTCGATAGTTTCTTGAAGCCAAGGCTCAGCTATTTGTTTTAAAGAGGATAATTGAGTTTTATCAATCAAGCTAGCCAAACCGACTTTAATTCCTATTTGCTTGCAATCAGCAAAAATCGCCTTGAGATCATCAAGTAAACCAGGACAAGCAAAACTAAGCTCAAGTGCTTCAAGTTCGATATCACTAGAACTAAGCTGAACTACGGCTTGATTAACTTGCTGGCGCAAGTCTAAAGCAGAATTAATGATGGGATAGTATTTCACCTGTTATAATATTACATAAGTAAGGGTCACTTGTGCAAGTGATGATTTATTTCATTAAGGTTACAAAATCGCAACTTGGTGGAATATTTCCATAAGATTACAAAAAAGTAATGTTGTAGAAATGAAGTACGAAATACTAAGAAAGAAATTTAAAAACACGTTGGTTTTTGATCAAAAATCTATTAAGATCGTTGATCCGTCATTCAACCCAAAGTTGTTATTTGATTGGCAAAAAAAAGGTCTCATCAAAAAAATTATTCGAGGCAAATATATATTTTGCGAGAATGAACTCAAAGATCTTGAAAAATATACTATTGCAAATCTGATCTACGAACCATCCTATCTCTCTTTAGAATCGGCTCTTTCAATTTATGGAATCATTCCCGAAACAGTTTTTGCCATAACTTCCGTTTCAAGCAATAAAACCAAAGTCTTCTACACTGACATTGGACCATTCTCATATAAACGAATCAAACCTTCACTCTTTTTTGGTTACACAGTTATTAATCAAGCCAAGATTTGTTACCGAATTGCTGACCTAGAAAAAGCTTTACTTGATTTCCTTTATCTCAATCCTAAAATCAAGACTCAACAAGATTTTGAAAACACAAGACTAGACCTAACTTTGCTTCAAGAAGAATTGAACCAAAACAAATTTCTTGATTACTTAGCCAGATTCTCTGTCAAATCACTAGACCAAAGAGCCACAAACTTATTAAGGAGTATCAATAATGCTTGACCTTGCAATACTAAAACAAAATTTCCCACCTAATACCCATCAAGACGAACAAAGTATTTTGCGCGAATACTTACAGTGCCATGTACTCAAAAGTATCTTCAGCTCAAATCAAGCATCCAAATTAGTTTTCATTGGTGGCACTGCACTTAGAATTGTTTACCAAACACAGAGATTTTCAGAAGACTTGGATTTTGACAATAAAGGTCTTAGCATCGAAGACTGGACTTCAATCGGAGACAAGATTGTATATGACTTAAGCAAACTTGGTTTCAAATTAGAAATCACCAAGACTCGTTTAAATGACACTGTTTTTCATCACAATATAAAATTTCTGGAATTACTATTTCATTATGGAATTTCTGGACACATTAATCAAAAGCTAATGATTAAAGTAGATTCAGAGAATCAAGGGATCGAATATAACTATGATAGTTTTGATCTAAATAGATTTGATGTAAGATCCAAGATCAAAGTTATGCCAATTGACATTGCACTTTCTCAAAAATTCAGAGCATTTTTTGATAGGGCAATGGGCAGAGATCTTTTTGATATTAGCTCTTTGATTTCTCGTACCAAACCTAACTATAACTACCTTAAACAAGCCCTTGGTATTAATGAACCAGCAGAACTGAAATCAAGAGTTTTGGCTCGCTGCGATGAATTAGAACTAGCAGACTTAGAAAAACGTGCCTTACCATTCTTGTTCAACAAAGATGACCTCAATAGGATTAAGTTTTTTAAAGACGAGATGCAGCAATATGAGTTCTAAGACAATTCTCCAGTAGACTAACAATCAATCTCGTGCCTGCTGAAGCAAATCATTTGCTTCAGACCTTTTGTATGCCGCTCAATCTACGTATCTTCGATACTTGTTGAGCTAACGCTTATAAACATTAACTATCTCAAGCCCCGGCAAAGTATCAGCCAAAAGCTCTCTAAGCCTAGCTTCAAGCGCAAAGGCTTGCTCCTTAGTTATCACTGGCAATTCAGTAAACTCAATAAAATCTGGTTTAATATCCTCTGATTCACCAGGTCCGTAATGATTACCTCGAGTGTCAATCCAATAGTCTCCTGTTGTAGAGACTGGTTTGGCTCTAGTTGGAGTATTGATTTGTAATTTGTTAATGCCAAGCTCTTTAATCACAGCCGCCATCTCAGCAAGATATTCGTCCTTCTCAAGCCATTTGGGCATGATCATGATTTGCAGCTGTAGAGTCGTGTCAGCCTGGCAATCTAATGCAAGCATTTTAATCCCACTAACAATAGTCGCTACCGTAACCCCTTCAGCAGGCTGATTGACAGAGCGCAAGACCTCATCATTCGGCGCATCTAGCTTGAGAGAGATCAAATCAGCGTGCAAAGCTCGCTCTCTGACAATTGGATCGTTGAGCATAGTGGCGTTAGTCAAAATAGAAATAGGGACTTGTTTCTTGCGATCAGCATAAAGCTCACGAATCGCATCAATCATCTGGGCGAGGTTCTCTGCTAGTGTAGGTTCTCCAGAACCAGCAAAAGTAATTACATCTAGATCTTCATAAACAAATCCACCACCAGCTTCTAGTGCCCGCAAATCCTCAATCACTTGCTCAGTTGGCACATAGACCTTGACCTCAGTTGTGACTTGTTGGATCTTGCCTAGCTGACAGTAAGCGCAACTAAAGGAGCAAGTACTCGTCGAGCCAATTGGATCGATACCAAGTGAAGTGCCTGAGCGCCATGAGCGCACTGGACCGTAGACATAGCTTACTCTTTCCATTAAAAACAATTCTCCAAGCTATCCAAACGAATTCTCAATTGCATAATAGTATCCTGTTTCATCTTCTCTTTGACCCAGGTCTTTTGTTTGTGCTCAACTAGTTCTCCCAAAGCATCAAGTAAATCAAAATCAAAGTTGTTTTCTACAAAGTCGATTGTTTTGCGAAGATACTCTATCAAATTCAATCCTGTTCTACCTTCTATAATACTTTCAGTAATATCTATTTTGTTTTGCAAAATAAAATAAGCATCGAAAACATCTCTTGCAGCTGGTACTTTGCGCTCCGTTAATGCCAGTAACTTATTAGCTGCCATATCTTCTAATTGCATAACCAAAATCGGAATCCCCAAAAACAACTTGGGCTTATAACTAGAATTAACAGTGCGGTGTGAAACATCAATCTTGAGATGATGTAAACCTTTTTGATAGGACATTGCAATCAAGCCTCCAAAGTGCTTGAGAGCCTGATCTTTAATCACACCATAGTTTGAACAAATCTCCAACAATGTTTCATGGACCAACAATCCCTTCTCTGGATCAAGTAAATCAAAATCCAGATCTACAGAAAATCTATTGAGCTTATAAAAAAAATATAGAGCCGTTCCACCTTTGAAACCCAGATGTGGAGCTATTTTGGAATTACTATAAATATCAGTTAGAACTGATATCATCATATCTCTATGTTTATTAGTATCTAAGATAAATTACTCCTCGTCTTCTTTGTAAATCCGATAATAAGACTCAAGCCGTTGGTTCATTGCCTTTGATGAATAAATCTCCACCAAATCAAAACATTTATCCCAATCAAGTGGTCTTAAATTATCAAAATAGTACTCTCGATATAAGTATAAAGCATCAAGGAATGCTCTTTCTTTACTAGCGCGAAAATAGAATTCCTTATCTTCTAAGCCTCTAGGATTCAGCAAAATATCCTTTGAGATCTTCTTGTAGCGATATCCCTGCTTCTCAACTTCAATGTCACGACTAAGGTATGAACAGAGGTATATGGTTTCATAATACTGAAATATCATCGCTTCTTCTCTCAGCACCGTAATTAAGCTGATATAGGAAGGCTTAAATTGCTTAGTAGCAAACTCGTATCTATTGTAATTAAGATCCTTGGCGTATAAGCCTTGTTTAATGCGTATAAGCTTGCCACTCTTGCAATAGTAAGAAAGCCTTCTGTAGATATTGGCTTTATTATCGTCTCTCCACAATAGTGAGAGTTCGTTTGGAGTAAACACCGTATTTTGAGATTTGAGTATCTCGTATATGTAAAAATCTCTATCCATGAACTGAATCTAACACTGTATGTGTGTTCCAGTTCTCATTATACCACAATCAAACAAATCCAAGCCCAAAACCAGCAAAATACTAAGCTTGAGTTCCCCACATCGCCCCAAGATTAGCAAATTTTAATATTAAAGTGTCAATATATTTTACAAAAGGGTTGGGAAATCTATATTGACATTGGTAACAGTAGAATTCTTAACTGATAGCCGTCATTGCGAGCCCGAAGGGCGCGGCAATCTAATGCAATATCATACTGAAACGAAATGTATTTGCATTAGGTTGCTTCGTCACTTTGGTCCTTGCAATGACAGCTAAGTTGTTTCCATAATTTACGAACATTAACAAATTTTAATACTAAAGTGTAAATATATTTTACAAAAGGCTTGACAAATCTATATTGACATTGGTACTATAGTATCGTAATACAGATTAAGCTTAAGTTAAGAGAAAAAGCGAATCTATATTATGTATCATTTATTAGAGATAAGCTCATAATACCTATCAAATATGTATTTAACAGGGCTTTTTATTAAATGAGAGATCAGCAAAAACAAAGGAAAAGCTAATGGCAACACCAATAACAGGATTAAATAATCAAAACGTTCTTCAAGATAGAGAAGACGGAGGTTCTACAACATCAAAATCATCTAACGGTGCGGATGCTTTATTGAATCTATATGCTGACGGCGGCAAAAGAGAGGGCATGGAAAATGCTCCAAAAACAATTAAAACAATTGGCTCAGTTGAAACTGACGAAGCAAGAGTTCAAGAGATTGAAGCCAAATTCAAATCAGCACTTGATGAAGCAATGAGTGCAAGTAACGACAATGGTCTTAAGGTACTTGATGATCCAGATGGACTAGTTGCAAAAAAACTAGTAGCACTTTCACCCAAAGCAGTTGAGTCATACTCTACATTAATTAGAGAAGCTCAAAAACAACTTGGAGAATTAGGGCATGATGCACCTGTACTTAAAGACGAAGAAAATCTCAAAAGATTTTTCAACATTGCAAGTATGAATGTTGGTGATGATGAAGATGGTGTCAAACTCAAGGATCAAGCCAGACAAGTCATTAGACAAATCAGAGAATACAAAGGTGGCAAAAGTGTAGATCCATCAATCGAAAAACTTCTTTTTGCTAACGATGCAACAGATTTTATTGACCAACTTAAAAACATGGTTAAATCCGGTGGGCTTAAGGTTTTCTCTAGAGAGAATGATGGAAGCGTTGGGCGCAAAGTAGTTAAGCTTGTCAAAGGTTTTGGAGATCTGCAAGAACACGCAGCATCAGTATTAATGGCCAAAGTTGATGAATTACTTACTGGTTCGCCAGATAGAGAACTTATTGATAACTTAACCAAAACTGAGGTTGATGCTTTATTCTCATTAAGACATACTATTGCTAGAGATTTCAATGCAATTAGTAGTAATGAGCTTTCTAAAAAATATGACGGCATAGATCACCTAACTGGTGCAGAAAAAGAAAATGCTGAAGCAAGCCTCGCTAGAATTGCTGATATTCAAAGAGGAATTGGCGCTCTTTATAACGCCAGAACTAGAAAAGAATATCAAGATGCTCAAGCAAGCCTTGCAAAAATTCACGTAAGCAACTTTAGCGAAAAATACAAAATTGCTCATGGTGTTGCTAGAGCTGATGATGTGCTTAGACAACTTAAGTCAGTTGAGAAGAGTGATATACCACAAACAGTAGTAATCCCAACTTCTTTCCTTTCAGATTCACCTGAAAACAAGATTGCTTTTATTAGAGATACTTATAGTAATGCAACCAAGACTCTTAATTTTATTGAAATAGAAAAGCCAGATAGAACTAAAATCACTTCTGATCAAGCACGTACACAAGCACTGGCTTTAGTTGAAGCCAACAAAGCACAAAACAATGATCACACAGTACAGCTGTCTGATAATACAGTAGTAAAATTATCAACTTTGAGAGCTTTTGTTGATGCAACAGCAACATCAGCAGAACCAGATGAAAGAGATAAAACAAAATGGGCTGATGATGATTCTTATACTAACCTATTGAATAAAATCCAAGATGGAATATTTGGCAAAGAAGATAAGGATTATCAAGCGAGAAAGAAAGATGCAGAGGACACACTCAACTCAATCAAAAGTAATTTTAATGCAAATATTTATGAAGAAACTCAAACTGCCTCAGAGATATTGGCTGAATTAACTGATGAACAAAATCAAACACTCATAAATAAATTAGAAGATACAACGGCAAGCTTTGGGGCTTGGACTATGGTTCTATCAAATGAGAACGAAGAAAAAATTGCTCAAATCCGATCATTAGTAACCGATGCTAAGAATGATTTATTACTAGCAGACAACGATATCAAACGTAGAGAAGATGATGAATACAAAATCCTCTATAGACCACTTGGCAAGAATGCTGAAACAGTGGCTTTCGCTGTAAGAAATGCAGTGATGGATTACTTAGTAAGTGAAGAGGATAATGAATTTACTCAGCAAGCTCGAAATCTTTTAACAAAAGAGACCAAGGATGCACTTAAAGATGAACAAGTTGCATACTTACAAGCAATGCGTAATTCAAGTGAGTCATTGATCAAGGAAGGCTATAGTATATATCAAAAAGAAGAAAGCTCAGAATTATTCAATAAATTAGGGATGACTTCTGATCTTGATATTAACAAGTTCTACACTGAAGACAATGGTGGCTTAAAATCGATCATCCAAACAATAGATAACTTAGCTGGCATCACAGGGGAAGGCACTAAATCACAACATTATTCTGGGTCTTATACATTTAGTTCAACTGAACGAGCTCTACTCACAAGAGACGATAATTTAGAAACAGATCAAGCTACACAAATCAAGTCAAGAGCAGAGAAATTAGTAATCATAACTACTAAGTTACAAGAACTCGCAAGAACAACTGCTACTCATGATGAATTAACAGCTGCTCTTAAATCAGACACTACTCTCAGCAACATGTTTAGTAATCTAGTTACTAGCAAAGAGAAGGTTGAACCTATTCTTAAACGCTTAGAGTCAATTGGTGAGCAAGTTAAAGACGAAGAAAAGTCACTTAAAGAAACTAGAAAAGAACTAGAAGCTTGGACAGCATCAGGTAATAGCGAAGGTATTTTTGGATATTCAACAGGCAAAAGCTTTTTGACAGGATCAATTAAATACTTACAAAATATCGTAAGCAGAATGTTCTCACATGCTAGTGATTCTGTTAAGAAACAACACACAGAAGAACTTGGTAAAAGGATAGAAGGTGCTGTTAAAGACCTTGATACTACTAATCCTTTTGAAGAAGCAGCAGCAAGTGCTCTAAATCAATTTGCAACAGTTGATAAAGTAGCAACTTACCAAAAAGCTAGAAATTTAGCTAGAGAGATTGCAGCAACTTCAGACAGTACTGATTCAGTATAATTAAGTAAATAATATAGTTAAATTCATTAAAACAGCCCTAAATAGGGCTGTTTTTGTTATTAGGTATTGTCAAATCTCCACTATAATTTGCTTTGTATATGTGAGCTATAAAGATGATACAAATCAGCCCACAACAAATATTCGCCGGCAGAGCAGCTAACGCTAACAGTGCAGCTATTGATGCTTCAATAATAAATGATCAATTTGATGCAACGAAAACATTGCTTGGACTTGTAGAGCGTCATGGTCAAGGTGCCAGAGTAAGCAACAGAAAACCAGAGAATATCGAACTAATTAAAAAAGCATTGAGTAACTTAAGTACTGAATTACTAGAGAAGAAATCAACGGCAGGTAGATTAGTTGACACTGGTCTAAGCTATCTGCCAGGAACAAGCACAAGTAGACTAAGAGCAGCAACAAGAGCGAATACTGAATCGTCATTATTCAATAACCAAGAAGTCTTAACACTAATTACTGCTATGGCTCGAGAAGCTAATAACAGCACAAATCTTCCAATGGATATTCGAGATGAAGCTAGAAAAACTTTAAATACTTGGTTAAATACAACTCGCCTAGCAGGGTCCGCAATTGAAAAAGATAGCACCGAAATTAAAAGAAGAGAGCAAAGAGCTTATACAGCAACTGACGCTGTTAAACAAATCATTACTGGTACCAACCAAACTGAAAGGCTAAGAGGTGCAGCCACAATAATTGAATTAGCAAGCAAAACAGGTAAAAAAGAAAACAGCCTTAGCCATTACTTAGATAAAATAGAAGACTCTTTTAGCCCCAATGGTCATATAATTCGAGAGATAGTGGGCAAAGAAGTTAATGACGCAATTGCTGGACTACCTGACTTGATGAAAAACCCTGACTTGGTTATGAGCGAAGACATTAGTCTAGTACATGATCTTAAGGCTTCAGTATCACAATTAATCCAGCATACTGGTAAATCTAATAGAATAACATCTGCTTTTATTGAATTACTTAACACAGACTTCGACACTAAGCACCACAAGCTTGCCTTAGATAAAATACACGAGATCATTCAAGATTTTTCTGATCAGCATAGTAAATTCGATAAACTCCATAAAGGTTACATGCAGATTGAAACAGAATTGAACTCTAGCGAAAATGACAACTCAACAGTTAGGTATGAATTCATGACCAAGAAGCAATTACAAGAACTTGCTACTGTTCACGGACTCTCTGTTACTGGTCAAACCAGAGCAAGATTAATTACTCAATTAAAAGCCAGTACTTCAACTAATGCTGCAACCATTTTAGTAACAAGAGACAATATTGATATCGCCAATAGGCTTAAAGTAGATGCGAAGAATAAAATGGACCTCATTACCAATAGTTTTAAAAAAGAAACAGACAAACTCAAAAAGGCATTTGTCGAGCTTCCAAGCTTAGCTACTGCGTTTTATGAAATGGTTGGCCCAAGACTTGGTATGGGCATTACTGGCACTGACGAATATCATGAAATATTTCCAGAACAAAGAAAAACACTTGAAGCAAACATCAAAAATGAGTTTAAGGAAGAAAAGAAAACGCTGACTGACAAAATTGACAGCCTTGAAGCTCAAAGCAGAACAATAAATACAAAAGCACAAGGTCAAAGAACCAAGCTTTTGTCTTATATCAAAGATGATTTGAAACTTAATGAACCAGGAACTACTCAGTCATGGCTTAAAGCATTAGACAGTATTAGAAATGAAAGATCGAATCCTCATTTAGATCCTCTTTACGAAAAACTACTTTTAATTAAACAAGACATTGAAAGCAATGGAACTGTTGACGATGACACTCTTGTTAGCACTTCTCATTTATTAATTAGTTTTGTTCAAGCGGAAAAAGAATTAGATCAATTGGCATCTAAAACTCCTTTATCAACTTTCAAAGCTCATGCTGGCAATATTGATCCAACATCACCAATGTCTACAACTGACGAATTATATAACGCCTCTATTACTGTCACTAACTTAGAAAGAGAACTCGCTAACTTATCAGCAAAAGCAGAAGACGCACAGACAAGAATAGATAGAATCAATAAGCCCGAGCAATTAGAGGAAATGGTTAAGTCTGAAATGGAAGCAAAATTCAGTAGCAGAGTAGTTAATTCATATAATGCATTAGTTCATATTGGGATAATCACCGAACAGAATCTAGATAAAGTAGTTACAGATCTTGAACAAACAGCAACCTATTACAGAACAAATCAAAGTAATTTTGAAACAGAGTCAATAGGAGAAGTAATACTTGCTGCCTTTAATTACATTGTCAATTTATTTAAAAACGGATATCAAGGTGCACTCAAAGAAAAAGAATAGTAAAATAAGGAACAACCAATGTCATCAAAATACCAAGCATTATTAAAAACCAAAACCAATATTGCTTTAGCCGAAGCAGAAGACGAGAATGCCAAATTTGCACATCATCTAATTAAATGCTTAGATAAAGGTTCTGACTGGTTACAAATAGAAACTATTAAGAATCTCAAATACTTTAGCGAATTTGATTTTGTACGTAAATCATTAATATGTAAATATCAAAAAACAGATAGTATTAAAGTAAAACAAGCTATTAAAGATTTACATGATGGTTTATTAAATACATCAGACATTGATCAATTAATTCAGGATTATTCAGAACCTGAATTAATAGATGATTCAAAGGAAAAATCGCCTGAGCCAATGATTGACTCTCGAGAGCTCCAATTTAGAAAAAATCAATATTAATCAAAATTACACAAATCTAATCTACACCTGCACCAGCCATTGCTAAAATAATACACATGGCGCAAACAACAGACACTACCGAAAACAAATCTAACGAAATAACGAAAGACACAAGCAATCCACTCTTTGCTGATCTTGGAGTACTCGGTCACATGGAACTACTTGATGTCATGGGTGATGATTTATCAATCGTCAACGCTGCTAGAGTTAGTTACCACTCTGAGTCCGATGAGTTTCAGCCGCGAGACAAAAAACTAATCAAGTTCTTAGCCAAGCACAAACACTGGACACCGTTTGAACAAAACTCCATCAAGTTTAGAGTTAAGTGTCCTATCTATATCGCTCGTCAATGGATGAAGCACAGATGCTGGGTCTTTAATGAGATTTCAGCTCGTTACACAGTTTTTGACAACACAGTTTATCAGCCAGCTGATTTTCGCGAGCAAGCAGAAATAAACAAACAAGCAAGTGTAGAAGCGCAAGATCTCAACCAGGACCTAGCTGCCGAGATCTACCATGATGCTTATAGCAAAGCTGTTGAGTCTTACAACAAACTACTCGAGATAGGTGTTTGCCGCGAGCAAGCACGTGGAATTCTTCCTGTAGGCTCGCACACAGAATTCATTACCACCGTCAACCTACGTAACTACATGCACTGGTACATACTGCGCGCACCAAGCGACGCACAATGGGAAATTCAACAATACGCCAAAGCCTCACTAGAATTGGTTAAACAAAGATTCCCTGTTGCAATTGAGTGTTTTGAAGAGCTGAGAGCAGAAGAAGCGCAAGAAGCTATCAAACTAGCTGAGCTGAAAGCTGCTGCCAAGAATAATTAGACCTGTTGTGAAAACATCGCTTGAGCATAATCAGGACTGACAACTCTATTAAGAACTAAAGCTCTTTAATAGACCGACATGATTTGTAATTAGAGCAATGTCTCGATTTTGCTCTTGACTTGACGTTGTCACAAGAGTTTTATTAACACATTGCTTAGGAAACAAAGCTTCAAAATACTCTAAAGAATCAAAAAAACTAGAACTTACAGTTTCTGCTGACTTGATTTCTATCGGTCTTAAAGTTTCCGCTTCTTTATATACAAGATCAACCTCTTTACGCTTATCTCTATAATAAAAGAGACTGGGTCTAATACCTTGGTTATAAAAATACTTAAGAAGGTCAACGATGACTAAGTTCTCAAACAGAGAGCCTCTCATACTATGATTAGAGACTTGATCTGGAGACCTGATATCTAGCAATAAGCTTGCTAAGCCAATATCATAGAAATATAATTTCGGTGCCTTAACTAGCTGTTTATTAATATTGGCGTTATAAGAAGGATGTAGGTATATCACATAGCTCATTTCTAATAAATGAAGCCAAGACTTAACCGTAGGTTGAGAAACACCAAGATCTTCACTAATGTTACTCATATTCAATACCTGCCCAACTCTAGCAGCACACATCTTCATGAATTTGCGAAATAAACTTAGATCAGAAATCTTAGCCGAGTCTCTTAAATCTCTTTCTAAATATGTTTGAATATAATCCTCTAAAATAATTTGAGCATCGACAGACTTATCATAAATCTTGGGATAGAAACCAGTGAAAATTAAATTATCAACATCAAATAAATCTATCTTATAGTTTTTTTTTAATTCATTACAAGAGAAGGGTAATAGCTTCACTAAACCTGTTCTACCAGCCAAGGATTGTGTTAATTGTTCTAACAAAGCAAAATTTTGACTGCCAGTAAGAATAAACATCGAATTCATCTTACGTTCATCAACAATCACTTGAATATAAGAAAATAAATCTGGTGCTCTTTGTATCTCATCAATTACAGCCCCGTCTTTAAATCTTGCAAGAAAGCCTTCAGGATCTTCAAGAGCAAAGTCTCTTTCTCTTGGGTTTTCCAGATTTACATAAGGTTTATCCTTAAATATCTTTTTTACTAACGTAGTCTTGCCAGATTGTCTGGGACCCGTCAAGGTTATAACCTCATAGATCTTAGAAATTTTTTTGATATAAGTTTCAATATCTCTTAAAGCAGTCATATCTATATCCTACCACAGTGGTGGATAAATTCAAACCCCGACTTTAGATTTATCCACTATTGAGCCATCAAACTAAGCAAAATAGCCTTCTGAGCATGCAATCTATTTTCTGCTTGATTAAGTATTGTGGCTTCGTGCTTATCAATTACTTCAGTAGTAATTTCTTCACCACGATGAGCAGGCAGGCAATGCAAGACTATCGCTTCTGGTTTTGCGTATTCATCTAAAAGCTTCATGCTAATTTGATAACCGGAAAATATTTTTTTACGTCTAACAGCATCCCTTTCTTGTCCCATACTAGACCAAACATCTGTGTAAATAACGTCTGCGTCTTGAGTTGCTTCAGCGACACTATGGGTGAGAGTAGTAAATTCAGATCTAAACTCTTCACTCGGTTCATACTCTAAAGGAGAAGCTACTGACAATTGGATACCTAACTTGGTGCAAGCAAGCATTAGTGAATGCACAGTGTTGTTACCGTCACCGACATAAGCGATCTTGAGTCCTTTGAAGCTACCGAAGTGCTCTTTAATGGTGAGCAAGTCTGCCATGGTTTGGCAAGGATGTTCAAGGTCACTAAGTCCGTTGATAATTGGGATAGTAGCAAAGCTAGCAGTCTCAGTTAGAACTTCATGACCAAAAGTTCTAATCATCAAAGCATCAAGATAGCATGACATTACTTTGGCAACATCAGAGCGAGCTTCGCGCTCACCAATTTGAATCTCACTACTATTAAGTACAAGCACCGAACCACCGAGTTGTTTCATGCCAACATCAAAACTAATACGAGTACGCAAGCTTGGCTTTTCAAAAATCAAACCAAGAGATTTTCCTCGAAGTAATTTAGTCTGATCCTTTCCTTTCTTGACCTCTTTTTTAAGTTCTGCAGCCCGGTCCAAAAGAGCAAGCAGCTCTTTTTTGTTGACATCATCTATACTCAAGAAATTCTTTACCATACTGTAGATCCTAACATAATTTTGGCTTCAGACCATAATCCTTCTAAGGTCTCTACCTCACATTCTTTCATGACCAATCCTTTTTTTTTACACAAGTCCTGCATTACCTTAAAACGATCTATGAATTTATTATTTACCCTACGTAAGGCATCTTCTGGGTCAATTTTGTACCATCTGGCGATATTAACAACAGTAAACAAAATATCCCCAAGTTCAAGCTCAGCATCTATCCTGGTACGTTCATTATCATAGCCATCTTTGTATGGATCCTTGCCAGTATCCAATCTATAATTCTCAATCACTTCTTTCAGCTCATGAACCTCCGAATCAAGCTGACCCCAGAGCTTATTTTCTTCATCCCACTCAAAGCTCTCTGTAACTGCCTTCTTGGATATTTTCCAAGCTCTAGCTAAAGCAGGCATATTGACTGGAATACCTTCAAAGAGTCCCTGCCTTGCTTTTTTCTCTTTGGCTTTTTCAGCGTCCCATAATTTATCAACTTCTTCAGTTGTTCCAGCTGCATCACTAGCAAAAACATGTGGATGTCTTTTAATCATCTTGGTATCAATACTATTAACAACATCGGCAAAACTAAAGCGTCCGTTTTCTTCAGCAATACGAGAATGCAAAACTATCTGTAATAAAAGATCACCAAGCTCTTCTTTGAGGTTGTCAAAACCAGCTGCTCCATTTGATTCTTCCACCACATCAAGTGCTTCAAGCGCTTCGTATGACTCTTCAAGCATGTATCGCTTGAGCGAACCGTGGCTCTGTTTGAGATTCCAAACACAACCCTTCTTTGGGTCTCTAATTTCTTCGATTGTTTTGAGGAATTTATCGATTTCTTGCATGAGCTACATCATAACATTTCAACGGTCATTGCGAGCCCGAAGGGCGTGGCAATCCAATGCAGAGATAATCGTTCTAGCTTGAATTTATGCATTAGATTGCCGCGTCGGTCTTAAACCTCCTCGCAATGACCAGTACCTGCTAAAATAATCTCATGACCCAAAGCCAAGACATAGTCAAAGCCATACTCTCTGCCAAAACCGCAGTGGTAGTTTCCCATGTCAACCCTGACGGAGACACACTCGGCTCAATGCTCGCATTAGCTCAAGTACTTGAACAAGCTGGAGTCACTAGAGTAGATAGAGTGATGCACGATCAAGTTCCAGATATTTATAGATTTTTCCCTGGACAAGACAAAGTAACTTGCTCGCAAGACACTGATATCGATATCTTGCAAGAATATGACATGAGTTTTAGTTGTGATTGCGGTTCCGTTGCCAGGTTAGGCAGTGCCGGTGAGATTTGGGCAAGAGCCAAAATTACTTGCAATATTGATCATCATCTTTCTAATCCACTTTATGGCGACCTCAATTGGGTTGATCCCAACGCCACTTGCACCGGGCAAGTAGTTAAGGAACTCGCCAATGCGCTAGCTGAGTCAGGCAAAACTATTACAACTGATGTAGATCTTGCTAGCCTCTACTATATAACTCTCTTAACAGACACTGGTGGCTTTATGCACAGCAACACCAACTCAGCTGTCTTCACTTGGGCAGCTCAATTAGTCGAACAAGGAGCTGAGCCAAGCAAGCTTTATCATGGGCTTTTTAATCAAATGCCATTTCGTGCAATCAAAATCATTGGTGCAGCACTCGATAAACTAGAACTAATAGAACTTAAGCCAGGACTCACACTCGCTTATACTTATACTCTTAAAGAAGAACTTACAAAACTATCAGCCAAAGACGAAGACACAGATGAAATTGTTGATCACATCATGCGCATCAAAGGTATTCAAGGATGTTTATATTTACGTGAAGCCAAACAAGCTGGTTACTTCAAAGGTAGCTTAAGAAGCGCCATTGAAGGACTTGACTGTTCCAAGATTGCTTCGCAAATCAATGGTGGTGGTCACGCAAGAGCTGCTGGATTCAATATTGATGCTGGGTCAATGGATGAGTTGAAGGCAACTGTCATTGCGATTATAATGAAGCAATCTAATTCATAGACAATAGTTATAGCTAGAATTTGTGCATTAGATTGCCGCGTACTGCTTCGCACTCCTCGCAATAACCCATAAAAAATAAGAGAGCCTAAGTAAACTTAGACTCCCTCCCCCACAAGAAAATTATTTATGTATTTATATTGTTAGCCCTCGGCTACAAACTTGGCTGGTATTTGTGTTAAAGACTCAATAATGACATCAGCTCTTTGCTGATCGCTCATCGTATCCAATGTCCTCCACATATACTTGACCCATTCCCTCCGCTCCTCATCCAAGAAATTGTCGTTCTCGACAATAAACTCATCAGAGCTGTTGTACTCCCTGTAATAGTATATTGCGGCAATCGTGTCCGCCATATACGAATAGGTGTAATCATCTACTTCAACTTTATCAACGATAGACTGACAATCTGATAAAAACCTCTCCAATAACAATCCTGGATCCAATTGATCCTGGATAGTAAAATCCGCTTCGTACATACTTACCCCCAGTGAAAACATCAGTTAATTTCTCTGTACTGCTTTCGTACTAGTCTTATAGGCCCAGATAGTTTAGAAACGGTTAAGTATTATTGTAATAACCAGTATTTTTCATTAAATAAAACTCATAAAGCCCGTATCAGAAGCTGTCTTGAAAGTCCAAGAACGAGGCATGCCAGTACAAAAAGTCATATGATTACTATGGTTTTTTGTATTTACCCGAAGTTTATTCGAAAGTAGCCGAAAACCAGGGAGCTTGCTCCCTCGGATGAGGCGAAAGAGAACCAAGGTTTTGCCGTTTATTTTCGAGGAAATAATCAATTTTGCGGATAAAACTCGGTGAGCTTGCTCCCGAGTGAGCAAAATTAAGGCAAAACGTTATTGTCATAAATAAGGGCGAGCGTAACAAAGTTATTGGACTTTCAAGACAGGTTCTCATGCTTGGTTCCTGACCAAAAGACTAATCGCAGCCGTCTCTGCCTTCAGAAGTCTTGGTCCCAAACCAGTCGCTTCAAAGCCAATACTAGTTAAATGCTCGGTTTCATCATCAGTCAAGCCGCCCTCTGGACCAACCAGCAAAGTTATAGATCTACAAGACTTCTTAGAACTATTAGTAGTTTCTTGGTTAGCCAATCTTTCGTTGGCAAAATAGTTCAGATCTGAATTAGCTTTTATATCATCAAAGTCAATCAACTCTGCCAATTGAGCAAATCTAGCCCCTTCACACTGCTCAGTAGCTTCTTGAATTATTTTTTCAAAACGATTACGTTGTTTTTTGATTACTTCAATATATTGTTTTTGACTTCTATTAAAAATCACTGGTACAAATTTCTGCACGCCCAGTTCAACAAGCTTGCGTAGCATAAAAGCAAAAGATTCTGCTTTGATTATAGGAACATAAAAACAATATTGGCATTTAAGTTCTCGTTGAGATGCTTCTTCTTGATTAATCTCAAACAAGAGCTCTTGCTTACTAGCTTCAAGCATCGTCACATAGAATACTTTGCCAGAACCATCAATCATAGACAGCTCTTCCTTGTGTCCTGGCTTAAGACGCAAAACATTATTGACCTGGTGCAGCAAATCTGCATTAAGCACTCTAATTCTCTTTGCTGTTGTATCAAGCTGATCTTCAGTAGTGATAGTAAATCTGTAATTGCGCACAGATTAGATTATAGCGTCATTGTCAGCGAACCAAGTGCTTAGAGAAGCCACAATCCAATGCATAAGTTATAATATAGCCCATGCTCGACCTCAAGCTAATTAGAAAAGAACCCGACAAGGTCAAAGAACTTCTCTCAAGAAGAGATACAAGTCTAGTAGCCAAGATTGATCAGATTATTGCAATTGATATAGAACACAGAGCGGCGCTTCAAGAAAAACAAGAACTTGAAACCAAACGCAACCAACTTTCCAAAGAAGTCGGAGCCAAAAAATCTCAAGGTCAAACTGCTGACACTGAGATGCAAGAACTCGCTCAAATCAAAAGCAAAATGCAAGCAATCTCTGACAAAGAGCCTGATTTATTCAATCAACAAATAGCGATTCTAGAAGGAATTCCTAATCTCCCAGCAGAGGATTTAATAGTGGGAGCGAATGAAGAAGCCAATCAAGAAATTAGTAAATGGGGAGAAATTCCGAACTTTAATTTCACGGCTTTAGAGCATGATGAGATCGGTAAGAATCTAGATATTTTGGATTTTGAACGTGGTGTCAAAATTGCCAAAAGCAGATTTACGCTAATACAAAAACATGGTGCCAAACTAGAAAGAGCATTAATTAATTTCTTTCTAGATCAAGCTAGTCAAAATGGTTACAGAGAATGTGTGCCGCCAATCTTAGTTAATAGCACCTCTCTTTATGGTACGGGACAACTGCCCAAATTTGCAGAGGATGTTTTCAAAGTAGAGAATGAAGATCTTTATTTAATCCCAACAGCCGAAGTCCCGCTGACTAATATCTACAGAGATGAAATTCTCAGCGAAGATGATCTGCCAATTTATCTTTGCGCTTACACTCCTAATTTTAGATCAGAAGCTGGTTCAGCATCAAAAGACACAAGGGGCATTATTAGACAACATCAATTCAATAAAATCGAATTAGTCAAACTTTGCAAAGCAGAAGATAGCGCAGAAGAACACGAAAAGCTAACAAACAATGCTGAATCACTTTTGCAAGCACTCAAACTTCCTTATCGCAAAATGCTACTTTGCACCGGCGACATGGGCTTTGGCGCTAGCAAGTGCTACGACCTAGAGGTTTGGTTTCCTGGACAAGCAAAGTATAGAGAAATCTCTAGCTGCTCCAATTTTGGGGATTTCCAAGCTAGAAGAGCGCAAATCCGTTTCCGTAGAGATAGTAAATCCAAGGCGGAGCTTGTTCACACGATCAACGGCTCCGGCCTTGCCGTTGGTAGAACAGTAGCTGCAATCCTGGAGAACTACCAAAATCAAGATGGTTCAGTCAATGTACCAGAGGTTTTGAGACCTTATCTTGGTGATTTAGAGAAAATAGAGGCTTAAAAGCCCTGTCTTAACCTAGCTATAACCTGATTACTGTTTAATTACAATGAACAGGAAAGGATTTATGGTAGACGGCAACAAAATCAGCTTTGATAAACTCAGCCCGCTTAAAGCGAGCATCAAATCTACTATAGAACCAGGCAAAGGAATCAACGAAGGTTCAGTAATTAAAGAAGGTGGCTTAGCTCCTCTTCGTATTCAAGACGCTTGGAAAACTGGTGAGTCCTCTGAATTAGTAAAAAAATCTCAGGCAACAAATTATGCATCAAGACAAGAAAGCGTACTTGAAGGCGATATGTTCTCAATTGTTGAAGATGATGCTCAAGACCCAACACCCATAGACAGATTAGATTCAAAAGACACGATTTTAGCAGAAGCAGAGATTACTCAAACACTAGGTGAAGCACTTGATGGCAAAACAAAACCACCAGCTTATACTCCTCTAGGCAACACAGAAAAGACAAATCAACAAGTTGCTCAAGCAAGTTCTCAAATGGGTGATCTACAAGCTTAACAGCTACCTATTAGCTCTATAAAAATAACTAAACCAAGCGAGAGTTCCAATAATTATATTAGGAGCCCAAGCTGCGAGCATCGGATTTAATCTACCAGAGTCTCCAAACGAGTCAAAGATAGTATGTGACATATAAAATACAAAGACCACTAAACCAAGCGCGATATAACCCCAGTTAACCACCTTACGCCTGCCTGAGATGCCCATACAAGCTCCAATTAGAGCAAGAAAAATACAAGAAATGGGATAAGCAAACTTGGCATGAAACTTAGTCTTGTAGTCATTGAGCTTATCAGTAAATATTCTATCTCCTTGATGCAAGTTAATCATTTGCCAGAGTCCGTAGAAATTAAGATTGTCGGTCTTGGTCATTTTTTTGAGCACTTCATTTGGGTTCAAACTACTAGGAATCAAAGTCGTTTCAAAATTGGAAACCAAATGCATAGAATTAGTATCAACGCCGTCTTTGTCGGTAGACTCGGATTGAATATAACTACTACTACCATCCATAAGAACCCAGCCACCTTTGAGAGGATCCCATTTACCTTTCTTGGCAGTATGTATCAAAGATAGATGTTTTTTAGAGAAGTCCAAAATCACCACATCACGCAAAAGCCCTTCCTTGAATTTACGCACATAAAAGATACGCTCTATTGTTCCGTCTGAGTCTTTTTCAAAATAACTAAAGCCTTTGACGATTTGCGTTGAAATCGGATCTTTATAAAGAGCAAGGGTATAAATCTTCTGAGCAAAGGGGGAGGTAATTGGCACGATGAATTCAGACAGTAAAAAAGTAACCACAACACAAATCAAACCTGAATACAAGACTGGTCGCATCAAGCGCGTAAAACTCGCTCCAGCAGCACGAATTGCAATCACTTCTGATTGTCCCGAGAGTTTTTGAAAAGCAAGAAATGTAGCAAGCAAGATCCCAATTGGAATTGTCGTTGAAAGTATTTGCGGAATTTCCAAACCAAGAACTACGATTCCGGTACTAAAACTAGCTCCTGATTTTGCTAATAGTTTAAAGACCTCTTTGAATTTATCAATCCCTAACCAGACACCAGTGATTATTCCGGCACCACTCATAAATGGCAACCAAAGCTCAGTTAGAATATATTTGTCTAATTTCTTGAGCATAAAATGCACTCGAGCCTTACAGCCTTAGAGCCCTACAGCACTCACCTGAACTGTTTTAGCAAGAGCAGATCTCAATGCCGTTATCGCTGCAAGCATTTCAAGCTCAGACTCTAATTTATTAACGTATTTGCCAACACCAATACCGTGAGCACCTGAAGCAATCGCAAGCTTGGCAGTGTCAGGGCTGATACCTGAAGCAGTAAGAATAAATGTATTAGAAACTGCTTTCGAAATCTCAAGAGTGTTAGCAAGGCTTAGTCTCGCTTTTTCAATCTGACCTAATGCACCTGCTGACGATGTTTCAACCAAAGAAGCTCCTTCAGTTTGAATCATGTCTACACCAAGCTCTTCAAGCTGGCTAGCGAGTTCTACTTGCTCTGCCACCGTTAGGTGCCCAGGCACTGTAATTGAAATCAATGCTGTAGTCTTGGCATCCATTATTTCTTTTGCCCATGCAAGTACTTCAGCAGCTGTCGGGAAGATACCCTCATCATGCAATGCTTCAAAATTGCCAAGCTCAAGCATATCTGCTCCAAGCTCTTGAGCTCTAATTAATTCACTTGGCTCAATGCTACTAACCATAATTGCAGTATCACTAGCTAAGGCAATTGCTTCAATAACAATATCTTCTCTAGCTGAAATATCCACACAAGTCGCTTTCATTTGAGACGCTGCTTTGACTATCTGCAAAACACGTTCTTTATCAAAATTGTTTATACCAGCTATAATTTTAAGGCAAGTTCTGGCTTCTAAATCTCTAAGTACTATTGATCTTTTATTCATAGCTACAATTGTAACCTACCGACAAGCCACCCACGTCTCAACCTTGACCACTTTTTGAGATAAGATCCCACCCGCTGCGTGACATACGCCACTTTTTAGATAAATCCAAGACTAGAACGAATTAGTCTATGATTTCACCTATTTGAACTTAGGTATTTATCTTAAAAGTGGCGTATGTCACGCAGCGGGTGGGATCTTATCTCAAAAAGTGGTCAAGGTTGAGACGTGGGTGGCTAACTCAAGTTTAGAAACTCGTTTTTGTAGACCTTGAATGAAGAGTTGTTTGCAACAAGCACAGCAGAGCAAGGCATGATTTCTTCAATAATTTCAAGACCGTTTTCTTTGAGAGTAGCTCCAGTAGCAACCAAATCAACTATCACATCACTTAGTTCAGTAAGTGGACCCAGCTCGACAGATCCATATAAGTTAATCACTTCAACCTCAAGACCCTTTTGTGCAAAAAACGCATTGGTCAGATTAGGGAAGGTAGTGGCGACTCTGGCATAATTCGGCAAATCAGCAACAGATTGGTATAAGCCATTCTTGGCGCAAACACAAAGCTTGCAATGACCATAATCCAAATCTTTTAATTTAACCAAGCTAGCATTAGAGTCAATAACTGTATCAAGTCCAACTACGCCAAGGTCAGCAGCCCCATGCTCAACGTAGGTTGGTACATCATGCCCGCGCACCAACAAAAGCTCTACCTTATCAAAACCCAAGCCAGGACCAGCGTCTAGCACTAGCTTGCGTTTATTAGTGATTTCAGCAAGCAAGCCTTGTGTCTTGAGAAAATCAAGCGCACCTTGTAATAGAGTACCTTTGGATAAAGCAATTTTGAGAACTTTGTTATTAGTAATATTTTTTTTGTTTTGCCCAGGTAACAAACATTGATCAGCCATCACTGACATCAAACGAGGTAAATAAAATGCAAAACCAATAGCTGGTAGATCCTTACCGAATTCTTTCAGTAAGTTGTCGTAGCGGCCGCCTCGCGCAAGCAATTTGCCCTGCCCCTCAACATGTAAATTAAAATGCAAACCAGTATATAAATTCAAATCAGGGCATTGAAGTGGATCAAAAACAATCGCATCATCCATCTTAAGCAAATCACGAATACCACTCAAGTCCAATCCCAGGGAAGCTTCAAGTGCATCAACATCAGACGTCAATAGCGCAAGTAATGGGTGATCAGCAAAAATATGTTTTTTGAAACTAATTAAATCACCAGCCAAAACCATGTCATGAAGACGAGCCCCAATGTCAGGATACTTGTCAATTATCGCTCTCCAAATTCCAGCATCAGTGATACTTAGTCGATAATTCTTAATAGCTAATTGCTTCACTGAATCCAGAACTAACTTAACGGTCTCAAGATCAGACTCAGCATCTCCAATATGTTCGATACCCACTTGACGAATCTCACGCGAGTCATCAGTAGCAACTCCTTTGTATCTAAAAATACTAGAGTCGTAGAATAGTTTAAGAGGAAACTCAAGCTCTGAAGCTCTTGATGCGACCAAACGCGCAATTGGTTGAGTCATCTCCGTTCTTAAGGCAAGCACCTTACCGTCTTTATCAACAAGCTTGAAAATCTCATTACTAAACTTGCTATTAGTCTTAGAAATCACTTGCAAATCTACTAAACTAGGGATTGAGATTTCTTCAAAGCCTTGCTTGGTATATAAATCAACCAAAGACGAGCTAACAAAATCTTGCTTACGCAATTCAGATGGTAGCCATGTTTTGATGCCTTTAAGATTCATTAGTTCTGCTGTAAGAGTTTATCAAGATTGACCAAGGTATTACCCTTCAGCCCCATAATAACTGGTACTTTCTTGTCGGAATGCTCAATCATATCAAGGTATTCAAGCTCAGCGACACTAGGATTGCCATGAATTGCGTTTCCTTTGATTTCAACTTGTTGAGCAATTGCTTCACCGCGAATAATCTCAATTTGTTTTTCTTTAACAGCGATTGCTTTTTTGATTTGTGCAAGCTGTGCTTTTTGAAGTGCTATTTGCTTACGTTCAATTGCATCTATATATTCTTGAGAAAATTCAATTTTGCGTAAAAATACATCCTTAAGTTCAAAACCAGATTGTTTGAAAGATCCAGAAAGATACTCAAGAAGCTCATGCGTTACAGTTTTTCTTGTCTCTTCGGTATAAAGTGCGTCAGCAACGTGACCGGCAATAATTTCTTGCATTACCTTACCAATCTTGGATTTAAGTACTGGTTGATAATCGGTTCTTAGAGTTTGATAAACCTGAGGTGCTTGTGATTTGATCATTTGAGTAACAATCGAAGCTTCAATACCTACGATCTGACCATCCTTAGTTTTTGCCACTATCGGCTCACCCAAACGTGTCTCATCTTCGATATTGTTTGAAAAAGAATAAGTAATTATTCTGGTATCAAAAATAATTAGTGTTTGCACAAAAGGGATCAAGTAATGCAAACCTTCAGCTAGTGCCTTTTGTTGCACACCACCTTTGAGGTTAAATATCACCCCCGTCCTACCTTCCGGTATGACTTTGACAGACTGGGATAGCCCTGCCAAAACTAAAAATACTACGATAATCGGAGTTTTGTTTTTCATTGAATTTCCTTTTTATAATTGCTCATCAAAAATTAAAGTTGTACGGCTACCAAAAATCTGCGCCTTGCGGAATTTAATATATTCAGGGTTTCTGGTAAGTGCATTCACCTTGAGCCTAATTGCTTCAGCCTCACCTTGAGCCTGCGTAATAACCGCATCACGCTTGTTTCTTTCTTCTACAATAATATTGTCTTTAGTGTCAAGGTCTATTCTTGCTCTTTGTTTTCCTTCAATTGCACTTTGATAAGCATCAGAGAAAGTAACTTCATCTAACAAAAACTCTGTTACCACTATTCTATAGCTCTTTAGCTTCTCGGCTAAAGCAACTGAAACCTTGTTAGCAATTGTCCTACGGTCTTCACTATAAATAGCAGAAACAGTGTAACCAGAAACAACTTCACGTACAATACTTCTTACAACCGGGGTGATAATTTTGTCTACATAGGATGTGAAACTATCGTTACCAAGATTTTGATGTAACCACCATAGTTCTTTAAAGTCAGGTCTAGCACGAATAGTCACGTCTGCTGTAATATTTTGTCCATCAGCAGTGAGGGTCTGAATGGAATTACCCATAATGCGAGCACCACGTTTGGATCTTGCTGATTTATCTGAGAAAATATAACTAATTTCTCTTACATCATAAGTAGTAGCTTGCTGCATCAATGGAATAATGATCTGTACACCCTCTTCAAGAACTCTTTTTTCCATTCCTGTGACTCTATTAAAGATGATCGCTCTTTGACCAGCACCGACCAAAATAACGAAATTGGGAACGATAAAGATCGCAAATATAATGATCAATATCGTCCATTTATTCTTCCCCAAAAAATCATCGGGGTCAAAAGAGCCGCCATTCTTGAAATTGCGGGCATTGAAGAAATCAGGTATATCAGGTTTATCCATTTAAGTGATCTTAACATAGAGGTTAAGGGAAAGGGGAAAAGGTATTAGAGAAAAGGAAATATGAGTTAAGGATTTATTAAAACTACTATCCTTAAGCTCATTCCCTATTCCCTATTCCTTAGCTCTGTTATAATTCTTACTATTATGTCAAAAGTCAAAGTAGGTATTAACGGTTTTGGAAGAATAGGAAGAAATGTATTCCGTACTCTCAATCAAAATTTTGCGGATAGCATTGAAGTTGTTGCAATCAACGATCCAGTGTCTGACCCCAAAATCTCAGCTCACCTTATCAAATACGATAGTATTCTTGGTAGATACAAAGGTAGCGTATCAGCAACTGACAATGACATCACAATAGATGGCAAAACAACTAAGTTCTTAAGAGAACGTAATCCCGCAGACATTGGCTGGGACAAACTTGGTGTCGATATTGTTCTCGAGTGTTCTGGTGTATTCACTGACGGAACCAAGGCTCAAGCTCATATCGATGCTGGTGCCAAAAAAGTATTAATCTCTGCACCTGCTAAAAACGAAGACATTACTATTGTAATGGGCGTAAATGATGATCAGTATGATCCTAAAATTCACAATATTATTTCAAACGCCAGTTGTACAACCAACTGTTTAGCTCCAGTAACAAAAGTATTAGACGACAAATTTGGTATTGAAACAGGCTTGATGACTACAATTCATGCTTACACATCTGACCAAAGACTTTTGGATAATGCTCACTCAGACCCGCGTAGATCAAGAGCTGCTGCTCAATCAATGATTCCTACAACTACTGGTGCTGCTAAAGCAATCAGCTTGGTTATGCCTCATCTTGCTGGCAAACTCAATGGTTTTGCAATCAGAGTTCCTACGCCAAACGTATCTGTAACTGATGTTGTTTTCACTTTCAAAACTGATGTAACTAAAGAATCAATTAACGCTGCTCTTAAAGAAGCGGCTGAAGGAAAACTCAAAGGTATTCTTGATTACACAGAAGAGCCATTAGTCTCAATCGATTTCACATCTGATCCTCACTCATCAATTATTGATGCTGCGATGACTACAGTTGTTGGTACTAGACAAGCTAAATTACTTAGCTGGTATGACAATGAATATGGTTACTCTAACCGTCTTTGTGAGCTTGCTATCAAAGTAGGCAACTTGCTTCCAGTAGCTGCTTAATTAATTTACAAAAATCATAGACTAGGAGCGTGTAACCCAGCCCATATTAACCAACTGACGTCCTAATATTTAGGTGAAGTTGGGCTGGATGACAAGCTCCTAGAGAGCTTGTTCAACAGGGTCTTTCTAATAACTCAAAAACTTAATGGTGTCGACGGTCTTAGAGATGGTCTGACCATCAACATCAAGCTCAAGTAATATTTCAAGCTTATCAAGAGGCTGCTCTTTTTTAAGAGTCAAATTGACTGCAATAATTTCATCTGTTAAGAACTTGGCTTCCTGTCCATTGATGCGCGGCTTGCGAATTGTCTTTGCTAATGTAAAACCATAGGTCTCTATGTTTGCGATCGTAACAAACATATTTTCTGAAAATATACGCTCGTTGGGACCAAGCAATTCTGCCTTACTAATCCCCATAAAAGGTAAAGAGAATTCATTCTTCAACAACTCTATCCCTGAACTGATCTTGGAATTGTCTACAGTTTCTGCAAAGTCTGGAATTAAACTAACAGACTTGATACTGGCTTTAGCTTCACCACTATAATTCACTCGAGTTAGTGAACCATGAAACAACAATTCATCCTGACTTGGTTTTTTAGCAAAGAAAACTCTAATCAAAGAGTTGTTTTGATCAACAGTTTTAAACAAAATACTATCCTCACCTTCAATGATATTTTTAGGGCAAAGTTCGGCACCATTACCATTTTCAGTTAAGGCAAAACTACTATGCATCGAAAATGATTCATTAATCACGAATGCATTTTTTGGTTCAAATTCAAGTTCAATTTCGAGAGCTGCTATTTTTTTCAATTCTTCTCCGTGAAGCTTGATACGAAATTCTTCTGCATGTAGTGGCAAAGCCAATAATGTGAGAATCAACAAATGCACAGCGATTGTTTTATTTAGCACAACAAACCTCCTGTAATAATTTAGCAGCCCTAGAGTTCAGTTCATGACCACCTTTGTGACTAGTAACATGCATTGCAATCTTGACTGGATTCATTCCAGAAAGTCTCAAGTCACCAATTAAATCAAGTGCTTTATGTCTGGCTGGTTCATTTGCTTGATGCAAATCATGAGTAAAATCATCTTCAGTCAAACCAATCACCCAACCACTAAGTCCAAGCATTTTATTTTCTTCTTCATTACTAAAAGTACGAGCAGTAGCAATATCATCAATTGATTCATCAATAGACCAAGTATATTCTTGCTTACCAATCTTGGGGTGTTTCCAATCAAGACAATAAGTCAATTTGAAATCTGGACTAGGTTTCAAAACAATATACCGAGAATCATCATTCTCATCAACAATTCGATATTCTTGTTCAAGGTGATATTGAATACCGCGATCACCTTGTCTTAGACCTGCCTGCTTAAAGAAATCGATCCATAGCTTTGCTGAACCATCACCAAAAGGTAATTCTGACTCACTAATACTAAGATCAAAATTATCGAGTCCATAGATTGATGCAGCAGCTAAAAAATGTTCAGTTAAGCAAAGACATTCACCTGCCTTGGCAAGCACTGTATTACGTTGAGTGCTATGTAAATTATCAATATGAGCCTCGATCAATACATTATTGAGTAAAAACCTTAATCCATTAGCATCATTAGCAGTAATCACAGCTTTGATTAGTTCTCGACTAATAATGCCTTTCGACTCTAATTCATTGTCTTTTATGTAGTATTGGGTGTTATTCACCATATAGGCTTATTATAGCCCGAACTAAGATTAAATATTCTTAATGTTTACTACCTATCTATACACTTTGCTATAATTTGTATTGGCGTATTAACCTTTTGTTTTACGTAAATAATAACTATGCTTGGATCGCTGAAAAATACAGCATTAAGATTTATGGGACGAGTGCCCTTAAT
>JABHOV010000059.1 GCA_018695135.1 Candidatus Melainabacteria bacterium
ATAAGCTGCGTTGGCTATCACGAGTGCTTGCGGGTCGGCGATACCAACGTCTTCAGCAGCGGTGACAATTATTCTACGACAAACAGCTTCAAGGTCAGCGCCAGCGTGTAAGAGCCTGGCGAGCCAGTAAAGTGAGGCGTCAACGTCGCTACCACGTAATGATTTTTGCAAGGCTGAAATACAGTCGTAATAAGTATTTGGATCACCCGAAAAAAACTTGGTGCTGATATTGTCTTTGCAAAGTTGCAAGTCTATAGTTTTGGAATTGTTTAGTAAGAGCTCAAGATTGGTCAGCATATGGCGCGCGTCACCAAAACTTGATTTGATTAAGTAGTCCTTAGCCTCATCATCCATGCTTGCGTCACTGATTGCAAGTCCTCTATCTATCAACTTCTCTAGATCGTAGTATTGATGTGGTCTTAGCTCATAACAGAGTGATCTACTCAAAAGAGCCTTGTTGATACTAACGGCTGGGTTCTCTGTGGTTGCTCCAATAAATAATAGAATCCCTCTTTCAATAGCGTTAAGTAAAATATCTTGTTGGGTTTTGTTGAAGCTGTGAACTTCATCGACAAAGAGCACTATTGAGTTTGGGATTTTTTCTGCTCTTGCAATAATTTCTCGAAGATCTTTGACGCCGGAGTTGAAGGCTTGTAGTTTGATAAATTCTCTTCTGGTATATTTGGCAGCAAGCTGCGCAATTGAGGTTTTACCAGTGCCAGGTGGGCCCCAAAAAATAGCTGATTGTTTCACTCCCGATTCAAGCCAATTGATAAAGCCAGGATTGTTTTTGATTGAACCAACTAATTGATCAAGTGAATCTGGTCTGAGCCGGTAAGCCAATGGCTCAAAATCTTGAGCTTCTGCATAAAAAATATTGGCTTGGCTAGACACTGGTTATATTATAGCTAAATCACAGTAATTTATTTAAATATGATTTCCAAACTTGATACTGAGCATCTAGCTTAGGTCCTGGCTGAAAAACCTTGTCTGCTTTAAGCACTAGTTCAATTTCACCAGTCATCCTGGCAACTCCAAGAGCTGTCATTTCCGTTTCTGTGTATCTTTGAATAGGGATCTGTAATAGGTCAGCTTGAAATTGCATCAAGGTATCATTGAGACTAGCACCCCCATCTACATTGAGTTTGGTGATTGACTTGCGCAGCTCTGGGTCAAGTGCTTCAAAAACATCCCTTACTCTATAAGCGATAGATTCAAGGGCGGCTCTAGCGATATGAGCTTTGTTGCTGCCGCGAGTGATTCCAAAAATAGTGCCTCTTGCGTCTCCCTTCCAAAATGGTGCGCCGAGACCAGCGAGTGCGGGAATTAAATAAACACCACCGTTGTCTGGAACTTCACTAGCTAGTGCTTCAATGTCTGCAGATTTGTCGATGAACTGAAGTTCGTCTCGGAGCCACTGTACTATGGAGCCGCCAATAAAAATACTGCCTTCAAGCGCGAAGGCTTGGGTTGTTTTTGTTTTGTAAGCTGTGCTTTTGAGCAAGCCGTCATTGTTGGTTGCTAGTGAGAAAGACATTGAGTCGCGTTCGTTACCAATGCGTGATTTGCTTTGGGCACTGTCTCCCATTTTTGCTAGTCCCTTCCCGAAGGGAATCATTATAAAAGTCCCCGTGCCATAAGTGCATTTAGCTTGGTTGTCATAGGCATAGAGCGCAGCCTGTTGGTCTCCTAAAACGGCTTTGATTGGCAGCTCTTGATCAAGTAAGTCTTGAAACAATGGGCTTGAATTGAAATCTCCATTAGAGTCAATGACATCTGGAAGCATTAATTTATCTATCTTGAGCGTTTTGAGAATTTCTTCATCCCATTTGTTTTCATTAATATCATAGAGCATGGTGCGAGATGCGTTACTTGCTTCAGTGAGGTGCTCGCGACCCAAGGTTAAGTTCCATATTAACCAAGTGTCTATAGTTCCAAAGAGTAGACCGTCATTGCGAGCCGCAGGCGTGGCAATCCAATCCCCTGCATTAGATTGCTTCGTCATCTTCGATTCCTCGCAATGACGTAAAATCCATTCAAGCTTAGTGGCGGAAAAATAAGCATCAGGAATCAATCCGGTTTTGGCTTTGATATAGTCAGTGAAATCTATAGTGCCGATTTTGGTTTTGCTAAGTTCTTTACACCTATCACTAGTCCTGCGGCATTGCCATACAATAGCCTTGTGGACTGGTTTGCCGGAACGCGGGTCCCAGACCACGGTGGTTTCTCTTTGATTAGTGATTGCAATTGATTTGATAGAGTCTTTGTTGATTTTGCATGCGTCTAGATTTTGTTTAATTAACTCACGGCAGCAAGCTAGGGTCTTGTCCCAAATTTCTGTAGCGTCATGCTCTACCCAACCCGGTTGCGGATAGTACTGTGTGATTTCTTTTTGGACGATGTCAAGGATTTTGCCTTGGGCATCAATTAATAATGCTCTGGTACTTGTTGTGCCTTCGTCGATAGTTAAAATATAGTCCATTGATCTGTTTAATAGCCCTTGGTAAGAAGTTCTTTGGTGACCTTATCTCTTTCTCTTGCCATTAATTCAAACTCTTGACTAAGATAGTGGCTGATAGTTTGAATCACTGACTTCTCTATCTTATCGCGACTTAAGCCAATTGTTAAGCGCCTTGTGAGAATATCTTCAAGAGTGTAGGCTGACTCATTGCGAATCGCGTAAACGATCTGCGCTTCAATATCTTCATGCTCAGTAGAGATTTTGTTTTTAAGTAGAGGATTTTTGAGACAAAGGTCAAGCAGCTCAGGTGTGTTAGTGCCGTAAAGCATTAACAAATGCAAGATAGTATGAGCTTCCATTTCGTATCTTGAACTATAGTCAGCTAAAATATTTTGTACGTAGTCATAAAAACTTAAGTTCGGTGGATATTTACAGCCAGTTGTTTGACTTTGGTCTGTATGACATTTGTTTTTGGTTAATTTATCTATTACTTCTTTTGCTAGATTG
Source organism: Candidatus Melainabacteria bacterium (assembly GCA_018695135.1). GTDB lineage: Bacteria > Cyanobacteriota > Vampirovibrionia > LMEP-6097 > LMEP-6097 > JABHOV01. Next base: position 2,969 of record JABHOV010000059.1, read on the forward strand.
CGAAATGTTGTGATCTTACCTCCTACTACAGAGTAGTAGTTTGATATATGATCTTTTTTGCCGTGGTTAATTATTGAATGTTTGCGACTTACTTTGCCTTCTTTGCCGGATTTGCTAAGTGGAAGAGGTCTCACCCCACAAAAGCTTTTGGTAATTGATTTTGAGCTGAGATTTGCATTGGGAAATAAGTCATTAACTTCATTGAGAAGATATTGCACTTCTTCTTCTGAGATTTTTAGATTGTCAAGATTGTCATGTGCTCCAAGAAAAATATCGGTGGTGCCAATTAAATAGAGATCTTCGTTCATGCCGATTTTGTAAGGAAGAATAAAGAAAGGTCTACCATCAGCTTTGGCTTCATTATAGATTCCAAATTTGGCAGGTGCTCCTTCAAAAGACTTGACTACTATGTGAGAGCCCTTGGTGCCACCGATGCGTTTAGCTGGACTGTGGCTGAGTCTGAAACCTTCATTGGTTTTGAGCCATTCATGATCTTCGTCTAGCCATGGTCCGGTCATATTGATAATGTTTTTGCCATAGACGGTGTAGGGCTTTTTGCCATTGAGCATATCTTTGAATTTAATAGAGCTTGCTTGATAATTATCATTGACTTTGCTGCACTGAATATCGGTTAACTGACAGTGATTGAGGCAGATAGCGCCAAGTTCTTGTGCGGTTCTAATATTCTCAAGTACTAGTCTTTCTACAAATGGTACTTGCCCGTCGTGATAAAACACAGCGCCCTTGAGCCCTTGTTGTTTGATATCAAGATTGAGACTTGCCATTTGTTCTTTATTGACAGTTTGGTAAGGTAGTAGGCTTTTGCCTGCAGAAAGAAAGTCATAAAACATCATGCCAAGTTTGAGTTTACCTAGGCTATATTTGCTTTTTTTGTAGGCTGGAACCAAAAGACCAAGCGGGTTTACCAGGTGAGGATAGTTTCGTAATAAAATCTCACGCTCCTGCAAGCTTTCATAAACTAAATTAAATTCTAGTTGTTCAAGATAGCGAAGTCCACCATGAATCAATCGAGTTGAATGTGCGCTGCAACCAGAACCAAAATCATTTTTTTCGATTAATAGAGTAGTAAGTCCACGTTCTGCCGCGTCACGGGCCGCGCCGGCTCCATTAATCCCCCCACCTATTATGATGAGATCAAAGAGCTGCTGTAAGTTGTGCTGATCTAGCCGGTGTTCTATCCTCATGATTTACCTGCATTATTGTTATTCCCCCTGGCTTTTCGGGTGATTGGGGGAGATCCCCGTTATTATTATCTAATATGACAAGCGCTTCTGGACAAGGTAATACCCCCCCCCGCTCATTTTAATCATGTTGATTTAGCTAGAGTAGTTCGCGAGCATGCTTATAGAACTTCGATGATTGAGAAGAAGACGGAGCTACCTTTGAGCTTTACTGCTTCTGCTGCTGGAATGGATAGGCAGAGTTTTAATGCTTGGATAGATTGCAATATCCATAGTGGTTTGGGCTGTACTCCTGTTCTTACATTTGCAAATTGGACAAATATTTCTTTGAAACAGGTAAATGCGGCTTTTGATGTTTTGAAACGAAAGATGCACAATAGTCCGTTATTGAATGATCTAGAAAAGGAAATGAAAACCACTTCCCAATATTCTAATGGTGCATCGCTGGCAGGTCAGTCTATGTCAGCCAAAGTTAGGACTTTTCTTGTAGATATTATGAACAGATCTGGTATTAGACCTATAGATGAAGAGATTGCTAGTTCTCCAGTAAGTTCTTAGTCAGTAACTATTGTGCTAAGTTTTTCCGCTAGATATAAGGGCAGTTTATAAACATTAGTTCTATGATCGATGTTGAGGGTCTGTCCACTGAGAATAGTATTGATTTTGTTTTGATATTGCTCTCTAAATAAATAAATACTTTTGGCTTTGGCTACTTGTCCAGCTTTGACTTCGATAGGAGTGATATGACCGTTGAGATCTAATACAAATTCAACTTCTTTTTGAGCTTCTTGCCAAGAGAAAATAGGTTTACTATTGCTAAGGCTTTGACGTAGTGCTTGCGCTACGTAATTCTCGGCAAAGAACCCCTTATAAGTTCCATAATCATAGTCATAAATTGTTTTAGGCGCAAGGTCAATCATTGCTCCTAATAGACCAATATCGAAAATAAATAATTTAAACGAGCTTGCCTTGAGATTTGCTTTAAGCGGGAGAGCGATATGGTTAAGGATTGGGATCTTGATAATGAGACCAGCTGCCTCAAGCCAGTCTATGGTAGAAATTAATCTTGAGTATCTATTTTTTTCAGAGATGGCGGATTTGAATTTGAATTTATTGGCATTCGCTGTTTGTGATTGTGAGAGCTGCTGACCAATATTATTCCAGAGTCTTTGCAAGTGGACAGCGTTTTCTTTACCTGCATGTTTTGCCATATCTCCTAAATAATCAGTGATGAGGTCTTGTTGTTTGTATCTTACTTGCTCAAACGCTGTTGCTAATTGATCTTGGTGTTTTATGAATTCAAGTATCACTTCTGGTAAGCCGCCAACAATGAAGTAGAGTTTGAGTAAATCCCAAAGCTTGCTATGAAGTTCTGGATAAATTGTTTCTTTACTTATTCCATTTGCTAGTGCTTCAATAAGAATATTTTTATCTAATGCTTGTAAAAACTCATGAAAATTCATTGGGTACATTTCTAGGTGGTCTACTTTGCCAACAGGGTAAGAAAGCTCATTAAGTTTGACTCCAAGTAAGGAACCGGCACTGACTAGAGCTTGCTTAGGTTTTTGCTCGCAGAAATACTTGAGACTAGTAAGTGCGCGAGGACATTCCTGTATCTCGTCAAAAATTATAAGATCTTCATCAGAAATATTTTGTTCAAGACTAATAGAAAGTCTTTGGATTATAGTTTGAGGATCTAAATCATCATCAAAAATTTCTCTAAGTTCTTTTTGTTTCTCAAAGTTGATGTATGCGTAGTGAGCAAAATTATTCTTGGCAAAATCTATCAGACTATAGGTTTTACCAATTTGCCTGGCCCCTTGAAGAATTAAAGGCTTACGCTTGGTTTTTTGCTTCCAATCCTGTAATTTGGCTATAATGTCACGTTTCATGTCTGTATTATGCCATAAATGTCATAATATGCGCGTGAATAATGACATTTATGGCATAATTGATGACTTGGGGTCTATTAAGCCATATATTCATGAATATATAGGATTGCATCTTAAGCCTGAAACCGCTTAGTAATGGCTGATAGAAATTAATCTCTAGTAAAAACAGGAATATCTTCTAAGCCTATATCTAAGCTAATTTGCTGACCACCTTGATATTCTTCTTTTGTGAAGTAATGAGTCCAAGTGATGCCTTTACCTGGTAAATAAAACTCACGACTTGTGCATTCTGGCTGATAGATTGGAGCTATAAAAAATTTATCGCCAAAGATATATTCAAAGCTTTGATTATAGGTCTCAGGTTCATCTTGAAAATCATAAACAGTTGGTCGCATGATTGGGATTCCTTGTTCGCTTGCTAATTTACTTTGCTCTTCAAGGTAAGGTATAAGCTCAGTGCGCAATTGCATGAATTTTTGGATACTCTTGAAATGCTTTGGGTGAGTGACTTCGTGCAAGTCAGGTTCTGTTGGAATATCCTTGTAGGAGTGGATACAAAACCTTGGAGTGAAGACGCCGTTTTGAATCCATCTGAGTAATAATTCACTATCTGGCGTTTCTCCCCAGAAGCCGCCAATATCACAGCCGGCGTGAATCAAGCCAGAGAGCCCCATTGAAGCAAGGATAGTGTTGTCGTATTGCAGTGATTTCCAGCTTGAGTTGTTGTCTCCTGTCCAGGTTTGGGCGTATTTTTGGATGCCAGAGTAGCCAGAGCGTGAGAGTATCCAGGAAGCTCCGGCTTCATGTGAAAGTTTTGCCATGATTAATGACATTTCCATTTCATGACCTTGAGCTTGATGCGGCTGGAAGATCTCGTATTCATTATTGTCATTCCAAATACCACAGATACCATTGTCAAGAATCTCAGTCTTGAGTTTTTCTTTCCACCAAGTTTGAGTTTGTGGCTTACGGAAATCCAAATATGAGCCCTGTCCGCCCCAATAATCTACTATTAGCGTTTCTCCTGCTATCGAATCTATAAAAAGTTTAAGTTGGGCAGCTTCTTCATATAAAGGGTGAGTTGTCAGCAAAACTGGTTTGACATTGGCGCAAAGCTCTACTCCAAGCTCTTTTGCTTGCTCTGCAAAGGCTTTAGGATCAGGGAATTTGTCTTTGTTCCAAATAAATTGTTGTCTCTGCCCATTAGAGTCTTGAATATAACCAGAGCTTAGATGGAAAGCTGAGGCTGGGATGTTTTTGTCTTTAAAGCGCTTGAAAGTATCAATCAATAATTTGTCTGCACCCTCTTGTGCACGTGAATTTTCCGTATAACTCATCCCAGAAGCCAAATAACCAAACGTAAAACTTGGCACTGGCATTGGTTTACCAGTAAGTTCTAGGTATTGAGAAACGACGTCTTTGATTTGCGGACCATTGATAAAGTAGTAATTGAGATCACCAGAGTCAGCGCCAAAGTAATAATAGGGTGATGGTTTGCGTTCACGACCAAAGTCAAAAAACTTGGGGTTGAAGTTATCAAAAAATATTCCATGAGCTTTTTGAGTCTCAGGATTAAGTTCTATAAAAAATGGAATGTCTTTGTAAAGCGGATCAGTAAATTCAGAATCATAACCAAGGGCGTCAAGTGGTGCATTGCGAAAGCGCCTGCCCCAACGGTTTAGAGAGCCTGTCTTGTCACCGAGCCCATAGATATAAGGCGTGGTTTTGTATTGTTTGTAACAACGAATTTCGTCATTGCGAGCAGAGCGAAGCAATCCAGTGGAATAATCTAAGGCTTCACTCCAGAATCCGAGTCCTGGTTCATCAGAGCTTAGTAAATCACCAGCTTGATTAAAGATTTGCACTTGCAAAGGATCAGGATGGATTTTGACTACTAATTCTTTGGAGTCGATGCATTGGATTGCTTCATCTTCGACTCGCAATGACGTGGATACTTCTAAGTCTTCAAAATTCCGAAACTCAATATGAGTATTAGGATGATATAAATCAAAATCATCGTCATTTGAATAGTGAAATCTCACCATATCTTCTGAGATAAAACAGATATGCAAAAATACATTTGCACCATTGATGTGATTAAGACTTAGAGTATAAAGATTTGAGCCAGCTTCTTCTATACTTGAAAGAATCAAGCGATTTTTGAGTCCATATTGTGTATTTTCTGAGGGCATTCAAGCTTTTAGTAGAGTTCCTGCGAAACTACTAATTATCTCCATTGGCGGAACACATGCTTTGCATGATTCCGACCTTTTTTGTGACGGCATCACTAGCAAAACTTTGTTTTGCAGGATGGCTAGTAGTTTTATTCCCATGTAATACGCTATAATTAGCATATGCACGCAAGTACAAATAATAAGACTAGTTCGCTTGATATCGCCCGCGAAGTCTTTGAAATAGAGCTTGAATCCATCAAGCAGGTCATTGACGCTTTGGGTGACGAGTTTGAGCAGGCTGTCGAAGAGGTGCTCAAGGTCAAGGGTAGAGTTGTTGTTACTGGAATGGGCAAGTCTGGTCATGTCGGTGCCAAGATCGCTGCAACTTTGGCTAGTACCGGTACTCCGTCATTTTTTGTTCATCCTGCTGAAATGGGACACGGTGATCTTGGAATGCTCAAGGCTGATGATTTGGTTTTGGCTCTTAGTTTTAGTGGTAACACCGAAGAGTTGCGTAAAGTCCTGCCAGCAATTAAAAAACGCTCTTTGCCGTTAATTGCAATTACTGGTGGTAAAGAAAGTTCACTTGCTAGTTTTGCAGACATTGTTTTACACACACCAATTAGTCAAGAAGCTTGCCCACTAGATTTAGCTCCTACTTCTTCAACTACGGTCGCGCTTGTTATGGGTGATGCGCTGGCAGTGGCTTTGATGAAGCGTCGTGATTTTAAGAAAGAAGATTTTGCACAATCGCACCCACTTGGAGCTTTAGGTAGAAGTTTTGTTCAGGTTGAACAAATTATGCGCAAGGAGGCAATTCCAAGTGTAGAAGCAGATGCTGATATGAAAGCTATTTTGCGTGAAATCAACAGCAAAAAATTTGGTTTTACAACAGTTGTTGGACAAGCCAATAAAGTCATCGGAACCATTACTGATGGTGATTTGCGCAGGGCACAAACTAATTATGGTGCTGATAGTTTTAACAAAAAAGCTCAGGACATTATGTCCTCTAATCCTAAAATAATAAGTCCAGAGGCGCTGGCAATTACAGCTGCTGAGATTATGAAAGAGTATAGAATTTCAAGTTTGGTAGTGGTTGATAATGACTCAAAAGCACTAGGCATCATAGATCTTAAAGACATGCTTGCTGAGGGTTTCGTCATATAGCCTTGCCCTGAAACGATTTTCTAACATGTGAGATAGTCAAAACAAGACTAATTTGGATAAATGGTTAATCTCTCTCTATAATTTGGTAAAATATAGCTAGTGAAACTTTTCCAGCTTAACTTTTTTGGAATACTAATTATGATCTTAGCGGCCGCTGTATTAATTGGTCTGCCAAGTTTTATGATTCAAAATCTTTGGAACTCTATTGTTTCAGCTAATATCGCAAAAGATATGAGCATAGAGATCTGGCAAGCCTCATTACTTTGGGGTGCTTGTATTAGTTTATTGTATCTAACAGGAATTTTTCAATTCAAGTTTGATTTTAAATCACTTGAATCAATTGATACTGAATCAATCAATGATCCTGATTTAAGAGCTGAAATTGAAACTATGCAACTTAAAACTCAAGAAGCTAAAAAATCAGAACCAATTAAAGATCCTGCTAAATCCAAAAAAGACGATTATAGTATTTAAACAGCGCTTCGTTGATGCTTTTGATATTCAAGGCTTGCTGCTTCAAAACTAAATTCTAATCGGTTAATTATATTTTCAGCAATGTCAGCAAGTTCTGTAATTCCATAATTGATTTTGGCTTTTGTTAAAGTACCTTGTCTTTTGTTGAGGTCAATCAATTTGGCACTATCAGCACTGACTGGTTTGCCTTCATAATTAATTCTGCAAACAAGATTGTGATCTTCAACAGTGAGTCGTATATTGATCATGAATTTGGATTCTGAGCTTGTGCTGTTGTTTTCCAATATGAGCTCTATCAGCTTTTGGATGATCCTATAGCTATTAATTCTTTCGTCTGAAGCGAGGCGCAATTTGTTAAATTCAGTTTCTATCATGAGGTGTACTTTATGGTTGGTTTGACCATAAAGCTTAGTTGCATAAATCTCAAGTAGGCAAATGAGACCTCTTTCATCTTCGAATTTGAATGGCACTAGGTCAAAAAGAATGGTATCAATTTCTTCAACAAGTTGATTGAAATCATCTTGAAGTAGGTTTAATTGAGCTGGGTCACTACTTTGCATGCTGTTTGAGCTGATGATATCTGCGATGTTTTTTTGCATACTGACAACAGAGGGGACGGCCCTTGCTTGGAAACTAAGCGCGATATCCTCAAGCAATTGTTCTTGTTGACGAAAGACAGTAGTTTGCATTGCTTCAACTTGATTGTGATTCACGTGTTCACCGGCTTCCACAAAAGGACTTGCAAGCACCATTCGTGGATCTTCGCTTGCTTTGGCTTTTGGACGCATTGCTGGTTTTTTGTTGAAAATATTGTGGAATTCGAAATTGAATAGATTAAGATCAAAAAGACTTGAGACAATTAAGATGCTAGCTAGTGCTACAAGCAGTGGCACTATTTCTAAGTGGGTATTAAATAGCGAGAGTCCAATTTGTCCAAGTATTAGTAAACTTGCTGAGATTGCAAAGAAACTAATTACCCTAGCCCAGTAAATGAGCGCTGTAAGAAAAATACCAGCAGCAATAAGAAGTACGAAACTAAAAAATGGATTGAGTGGTACGTAGTTAACCCAGCGGTCTGAAAGGTAGTTGATGATTGAGCTTAAGCCGTTTTTGCTTAATTCAATTTTGGGTGAAAGGATAATGATTTTTTGTTCGGAAACAACTTCTTTGTCAAAATTAGCTCTGAGTATGTCACTAACAGGTCTTTTGTTGACATTGTATTGTTTTTGATCTAACCAGAGGTTAGCCTCTTCTTCTCTGATCATATCTTCTTCAATATCTTTACTGCTGAGACTGCGATACATTGTGTCAGTGCCGCCAATGGCGAGCTCTAAGTCAGTGTCGACGAATTTGTAGATATTGTTTTGAGACAGTACTAGGTCTATTGATTTGACGCCTTTACTTGATAACTCAGTAATGAGGTTGAGGATGAGTTCTTTTTGCTCACTAATGGTTTTGTCAGCGAGGTTGATTTTTTCGTCTTCAGTAAATTCAAAAACAGTGTAGTCACTTTTTTGAAAAGGGTTCACTATTCTCATAAACGATTGAGTTGAGAGTAAAAATCCTTCGAGTCCTTTCCAGCTATTAGGACTGATCCAAGAGACTATAGTAAAACTCAAGATTCCAATTAAGCAGCCTACGATGATGCGCTTTTGATTCATGTTTTTATTATAGGATAGAAATTCAATTATGACTGCTGCAATACTTAATGCCTTGCTCTGTCAGCATTCTGCCGCGTTGAGTTCTGAGTAAGAACCCTGATTGAATTAAAAATGGTTCGTAGTAATCTTCGATAGTGGTTTTGTCTTCACCGGTAATCGCTGCAATGGTTTCAAGACCGACTGGTCCGCCGTTGTAGTGTTTGAGCATTGAGCTAAGTATTTTGCGGTCCATATTGTCCAAGCCAGCTTGATCAATGCGATAAGAATTGAGAGCTTGATCACAAGTCGCTTGATCAACTTCAACGATATTGCTGTGTTCTGCAAAGTCACGCACTAGTCTTAGTAGACGGTTGGCGATTCTCGGTGTTGCTCTGCTTCTGGCTGCAATCACAAGAGCTGCTGGCTCATCGAGCTTGAGCCCGAGTGTTTTGGCGTTGGCTTGAATAATTTGTGCAAGTTCTTCTTTGGAGTAGTATTCCATTCTGTGTATATGAATAAATCTATCGCGTAATGGTGCACTGATGAAACCCAGTTTGGTAGTGGCTCCTACCAAGATGAATTTGTTGATTTCAAGGCGCATCAAACGTGAGCTAGTGCCCTTGCCGCTACCGATATCAATTTGATAATCCTCAAGCGCTGGATATAACAGCTCTTCGGTGATTTTATTCAAGCGATGAATCTCATCAATAAAAATCACATCACCATCATTGGCTGACATCAATATCCCCAGAATATCTTTGGGACGTTCAAGCGCTGGTGCCGAAAAAATCTTGGCTTCTGTGCCAAGTTCACTAGCAAGTAAATAAGCAAGTGAGGTTTTGCCAAGTCCTGGAGGTCCGTAAAGCAGTAGATGTCCAAGACTAGAGATGTCTTTGCGTTTTTTGGCAGCACTTATTGAGATTTTGAGGCTTTTGATTAGTTCTTTTTGACCAATATACTCATCAAAATTGTGTGGTCTAAGATTGTTACCACTCTTATTTTCAATACTCAGGTCGACTTTAGTTGGCTCAGCCTTAAGTAAACTGCTGCTGGATTCTTGATGTGATGAGTTGATAGCCACTTATGTATGTAAGTATAGCATGGATTTGCCCAAAATGAGGTATTGACAGGTTGGAGAGAGTCGTATTATTATGTAAATATGCCTTATATTTCTCCAAGAATATTAAATCATTTAAAGAGTCAGAGGGGTTTGACCCCAGGGCTCTATCTCGGTAGGGATGCTTCGGATGGCGCACCGGGTCTATCACAGCCTAATAGGCGTGAAGTACTTGCTTTGGCTGGAGCAGGAGCACTTGGAATTGGCTCATTGACATGGAACGATAATCTGGCAGAAGATGCTTTATTAGAACCAATTAAAACTGATATAGAAGCTGCTAGTCCAGTACAAAATCAAAAAGCGTTGAGTAGAATTTTGGGCTTGATTGCAGACCGTGGAGATGACAAAAGCTTTATGGTTAAGCTTGCAGCTATGAGTTCTGACTTGAATTTAAGTCCATTTCTAAGAAAAGATGAGACTAGAGCTGGAGCAATTGATCCAAGATTGACTGACGCTAGTTTGAGGTCATTAATTATGAATGGAGATTTTGCAGCAACGGCAAGAACGATCCAAGCTATTGGTGCTAATGACTCTACAGAGTCAATGGCGATGAAAGCTCAAGTTATGTATGCGCTCAAGTCAATAATTGCTCCTGTACAAATTAAGGATGCAAGGATTTCTGATGAGGGAGATCCAGCGAGAATGGCTTTGCAGAATGCTTTCAAGGCGCGCAGTGAGCAAGACTAGGGTTACTTAAGCTGTTTGTGTAGCTGAGTGGTGACCTAATTGTCTAAGTAAATATGGCTTAGCTTTCATCGTATCTTGTAATTGTCCATCACTTTGCATGCTTTGTTTGATAGTTTTTTGATGTCGTTCTGGGTTGATAGCGAGTAGTGGCTGTACTATTGCTTGGAATTTACTTTGAAGTTTTTGAGCTGTTTCTATAACGAAGTTGTGATTAATTTGTTCAACTGGATAGTGATTAATAAGGTTGTCAAACCAGCTGAGGGTAATAAAGGCTGCATTAGCAAGTTGATTTAGGCTGTGGGCTGTTTGCATTTTTGCTGAGTTTGAGTCTTGGGCTGCTATTGGAAACTTGATGTAGTTTGGAAAAGCTACTTGTGAGCGAGATTGGTTTTCTACGATCTGCTCTAGTCCTGAACTTATTCCTTCAGTAAAAGTATTTATATCAGCAGGATCGAATGATTCACCATGCCTGTCTTGATGTAGTCCTTCAATCAGCTGTGTCATTTGTATTAAGTCCGCTTCTACTGTCTCTGGGTTTTGGTCTTCAGGATGATAATGATATCCAAGCCCAGATCTAGTTGCTAGTTCTTCAATTGCTCCAAGTTTGGGCAAGAGATCAATAACTCTCTGGAAGGCTTGCGGGAAAGTTGTTGTTTGCATATTTCAATTATAACGTAAAGCGTTACTGTGTAGGGTATTGAATTGATTCTAGAAGTTTGTCAGTACGAGTAGTTTCATTAAACTCTTGATAGAGAACGGATTTAAGCCTTGATTTAGTCTTGGGATTTTTGAAGAAAAATATTCTCATCAACTGAGAGTCTTTAGCCAGCAAGGCTTCCATGCCTTGAGCTTCCATTGCTCTAATAATCAATAGTTCATTAGTTTCATGCGCGCAGCAATTGCCATATAGATCAAAACAAAGATCTGCAGATCTGGCTTCGAGCATCTCTGCTACAAAAATAAATCCTTGATCATCAAGTAGCTTACTGAGATTCTTAGTCATGTCTATTGCTTCATAGTTAAAAAGTTGTTCTTCTGTGCCATCTAGATACTTGAAGTATTTTTGTTCCAGATCCGAGGCTGCTTTAATATCATAGTTTTGCCAGCGTCTTTCCATGATCATTTGCTGTAGTGGGTAAGGACTTGGAACTTGGTCAAGGGCTTCTTGAAGTCTGACTTGCATTTTTTCAAAACTAGCATCTGCATTGCGTTTGAGTGGTAGCATCGCGAGTGCATCATAAACATAGTTCATGCTGATCATTGAGAATTGTCCTAATGACGTTGGTAAATTAAGCGCATCAAGTTCCAGAAAATCATAATGCCCGTCAAATTCTTTCAAGACTTTGTTGTTTTGGATATCTTCAAGGGCTTGTTTGCTTAGGTCACTGACTGTGATATGGATACGGTCAAGAATCTCAAGCTCGCGAGCTGCAACTAATATATTTTTGGCAAATAGTCCCTGCCCGGAACCAATATCTAAAATAGTAATTTTGTGATCAGCTGGATAGTTTGCCAGATTTGCTTTGAGGATTTCCATCAGGCTCGCTGCGTGAGCAAGACTATTGGTCAATGCGTTTGGGATTGGATAAGGGTGTTCTTGTTGGTAGATTTGGCTGCCATTCTCTATGTAGTATTGATTGCTACATAGTATGGATTTGTTGTAATCAGTCCAATCTTGGACTAGTTTGAGCTCCATAGCAGCCATGATATCATTGCAATAGATGGCAGTGAAAACCAATCAAGATATACAAACTAGTTCTGGCTTCTTTATAAATGAGCTTGCCAATTCAAGCCATGTTTTTGCACCGATTGCAACGAAGATCTTGAACCAAGAGCGAGTGAGTTATGACGAGGGTGTCCAATTAATTCAATCAACCGAGCTTTTTCTTCTAGGGCATATGGCCAACTTTGTTCGTGAGCGTAAGGCTTATCAAACGGCAATTGCTCGTGGTTTTGATGAAGCGACTGCAGTTAAACGAATGACTCAAGTTTGGTGGAATACCAACTTGCATCTTAACCCGACCAATGTCTGTATTGGCGAATGTGATTTTTGTTCTTTTGCCCGTAAACCTAATGAAGAGGGTGCTTACACCATGACTATCCGCGAAGCGCTTGATAGAGTGGCAATAGCAAGATCAGAAGGTGCCACTGAAGTTCATATAGTTGGTGGTTTAAACCCCAAGACTTTGGTTGAATACTATAGTGATTTGATTCGAGCAATTAAGGCAGATAGTCCTGGAATTCACGTTAAGGCTTTTACCGCTGTTGAAATAGAATTTTTTGCCAAGTTTACGAAGACCTCTTATGAAGAGATTTTTAAAACATTGATTGAAGCAGGGCTTGATAGTATGCCTGGTGGCGGGGCTGAGATATTTTCTCGTCAGGTGCGCGATGAGATGTGCCCGGATAAAATCCCCGCCGATGAATGGATTAAGATTCACCAAGTTGCTCACCAAATGGGTTTGCGGACCAACGCTACCATGCTTGCAGGGATTGGTGAGGAAGCTCATGAGCGTGTCGAGCATTTGGATATTTTACGTAAAGCACAAGATGAGAGTCTTGCGATATTGCAAGCTCAGGGCAGTCTGGAAGCCAATCAAAAGGGCTCCTCTGGAGCCTGGCAAACATTTATTCCTTTGTCTTGTCATTATGAAGGTAATGATTTACTTGAGCGCGGTGTAAAACCTCTTACTGGCTACGATCAACTCAAAAATATTGCTGTTTCAAGAATCATGCTCGACAATTTTGACAATATCAAGGCTTATTGGATTCAACTTGGCGAGAAGATGGCACAACTTGCATTGAGTTTTGGAGCGAATGATCTTGACGGTACGGTCAAGGCTGAGAGAATTACTCGGGCTGCTGGTGCTAATAAAAGATCACTTGCTGAAGAAAATCTCGAGAATCTTATTCAAGGAGCGGGTTTTGAAGCTATTGAAAGAGATACTACTTATAATCCAATTGAATTGAGCGAGCATAGAGTGCTTGTTAATCATTAGACTTTCTTGGTTTGCTAGATCCCCTCTATTGCTATAATCATTCCCTATGAAAGAACTTCACGTTAATATCGATCACGTTGCGACACTGAGACAGGCTCGTCAAACTGTTGAACCTAGCCCACTTGAAGCGGTCAAGCTTTTGGAGATGAGTAAGGCTGCTGGTATTACTACTCACTTGCGTGAGGATAGACGTCATATTAATGATCAGGATATTAAAGAGATTGATCAATATTTGAGATCATCTCGTTTGTCTTTGACTTTTGAGATGGGCGCCACTGAAGAGATTCGCCAAATATGTTTGACTACTGAAGCGAAGCTCGCAACGATAGTCCCTGAGAAGCGCGAGGAGTTAACAACAGAAGGTGGCTTGAACGTTTCTAACCAAAAACAGTTTTTGTCTGAGTTTATAAAACCAATTATGGACAATGGAACCAAGATTTCTTTTTTTGTAGATCCTGTTGAAGAGCAGATTGCTTCTAGTAAAGAAATAGGAGCTGCTTTTGTTGAAATTCATACAGGTACTTATGCCAACCTGTTTATTCAATATCATGCCGATAGAGCTAATTATTTATTAGCTCGAGATTTAATGCCACTTGCTTTCAATGATTTAGTGAAGCCAGTTCAAGATGAGCTATTGAGAATCGATGCCGCTATGAAATTTGCTCAAGAGCTTGGGCTCAAAACTAATTTGGGACATGGTTTGACGATTCCTAATTTGCCACCATTGTTAGAGAAGCTAGAGTCGATTAGAGAATTGCATATTGGGCACTCACTAATTGCCAACAGTGTTTATTTCGGTTTGATAGATATTACAGACAAGTTTAGTCGGGTTTTGCGAAGTTCTAATTGCCCATCTCTTTTAGCATTGCATCAGTAGCAAGATGTTCTGGATAAATACTTACTCCGCCGACACCTAGTTCTTTGGCTACGCGCATTGAGATTTTGACCTCTTCACTATTGGTTCTATCACCATCAGTGATTAAGTGGATTCTAAGGTCGTCTCTTTTGGTTAATTTACGAAGCCCTATAATACTGTCTTTGACGAAGTTGTAGACAGTGTCATGGTCGCGGTTCTTGAGTCCATGCCAGTAAGTCATTGGCATCAATACATCCCAGTTGGCTGCCATGTATTCCCAAGGATATTTGCTTTTGATTTCTGGAGAAAAGACTATTGCAATAGTTGGATAGTCAGCTGGGATTTGCGCTTTGATTTTTTGAGTATAACTTTTGACTGCCCAGAGTGCGGTGTTTTCTTCTATGTCAGCTGCCATACCATCAAGGCTTTCACCATCCTTGCTGACATAAAGTGCTGGTTCTACAAATTTGCGAACGTCAGTTGGAATATCTCGAAGGTAGCAGTAAGTCCAGCCTATGACTTTAATATCACGCTTGTGAGCTGCTTTGAGAATTTCATCAACACCATCTTGTAATTTAAAAATGTCAGTTGTTGACCTATTGACTTGAAGATAAATTGTATCCATATCGAACTTGTCGAGTCTGTCCATAAATGCGTTAACGTCTTGGGGATAATTCCAAACATTGACCCAAACACCTCTGCCTTCCATCACCGCTTCTTTCAGATCATGATGTGGAGCGAGTTCTTTGAGTTGGTAGCTTTTTAAAGAAATTGGTTTTTGAATTGCTAGCGCGGGGCTTGTTAGTAGCAGCGCTAAAAGTAGGTTGAGGAGGATTGGCATTATAGATATTATACCCAGCATTTCTCCACCCACGTTGAGCCTTGCACTTCTTAACAGATAATTGCACTTTGATATACAGACTCCACCTTGACTTTGTCTGCGGGCATGCAATTATCTGTTAAGAAGTGCAAGGCTCAACGTGGGTGGCTATACCAAGCTAGTAACAAACTTAGTAATCAAGCCAAGATAAACCATAAATGTAATGATATCGATGGTGGTGGTGATTAATGGACCGCTTGCGACAGCTGGATCCATATCAAGCTTCTTGAATAAGAATGGAGTGATAGTACCAAAGGCAACGGCAAGCATCATGGAAATAATCAATGATAGCCCGATGAGAAAAGAGAGAGTTGGATTGTGGTAAGAAAAGAATGACATTAGTCCAGTAATCACCGCGCAAGTAAGTCCAATACTAAAACTAATAATCAGTTCGTGAACCAGTATCTGAGAGCTTTTACCAACTTGAATTTCACCAGTGGAAATCCCACGAACGATAATGGTAGAACTTTGGTTACCCAAATTCCCTGATAGTCCAGAGAGTAATGGCATGAAGGATATAGCAATGGGGATTGCCATGATTGTTGCATCATAACTAGCAATTAAAGAAGCTGCCAAGTATTGACCAAGCAAGGTGATGATGATCCAGGGAGTTCTTGCTTTGTAGGCACTCGCATATTCTTTAACCAAGGATGTGACTACGTTTGAGCTGTCTTCCGTTTCAACATTAATACCACTTGATTGATAAATATCTTCAGTCGTTTCATCTTCGATAACTTCAAAGGCGTCATCAATAGTGATGATACCGACTAGCTGGTCATGATCATTGATAACGGGCACGGCAAGGAATTTATATTTGGCAAATAAATCTGCAGCAAGTTCTTGGTCATCATTAGCATGAACAGCAATGACTTCTGTGTTCATGTGCATTGCTACTGTATCCGTATCTGCAGCTAAGAATAATTCTCTTAGGCTCATGATCCCTACAAGCTCACCAAATCTTTTGGTGACAAAAATATACATGATCTCAATATCTTCTTCGCGTGCTTTGAGTCTTACGTAACGCAGTGAAGCAGCAATTTTGAGGTCTTCACGAACACTAATGAAACTAGGTTTCATGATACCACCACAGGTATCTGGATCATGACACAGTAGTTCTTTGATTTCAAATGGTCTTTGAATATTTTCCAAGATGCGCATCATGCGATCATCGTCAAGTAAGCTGACGATATCAGCGGCATCATCCAGTTCCATGTTGTTGGTGAATTTAGTTATTTGTTCATCGGATAAAGTTTGCATCACTTCTTCAATATCGTGATTCTCTAGTTCAACCAGAACTTCAGCTCCCTGTTTGTAAGAAAGAATATCGAAGAGATGGGCTTTTTTGTTTTGCTCAAGATTGTGATATTCTTCTGCAATATCTTGTGGGAAGAATTCATCTAAAACCGCGCGCAACTCTTTAAGATCGCAATCATCGATCTCGCTGAGTATATTGTTTAAATTGAGGGGGTTTTGGGGCATCCAATAATCCTATATACATTAAGCCACGAGCACCATCCTAGCAAAACGCTTAGAGAGAGATGGGTGATCTTATCCTGATAGGGAACCATTTCCAGTAAAAAGCACGAGACTAATATAAAATACTGATTGAGACTTGGTAAAGTTGTTAAGAATGGGACTAGATAAAAGGAGTCATAACTGGGTAATCTGGTAAATAGAATTTTAATTGGCTTAGCTTTGATTGCTTTTGCTTTTTGTGCAGTTTATTTTGGTCCGGTTTTTTGGGCTCTGGTAATTTTGCTTTTTAGTATTCTTGCTTACCAAGAGTTTAAAGCGCTTTGTAATAATCTTGGAGTTTTTCCACAAGACTCTTGGATTTATTTTTTTGTTACGGTTTTTATTCTTGCACCACTTTTGATTGGTAACGCTCATGACACTGGAATTGTTTATACTTTCTTGCTGACAACTGTTATTGCAGCTTATGTAATTATTTTTCCGCGTATCTTGCTGAAAAAAGATTACACGAGGTTTGAAGATCTCACAGCTTCACTTTGGGCAATATTTCAGTTTGGTTTATTACCTTCTTTTTTTACTTGGATTCGTTTGATGGACCACGGTTTTGAGTATACGCTTTTGATGGTTTTAGTAATCTCAGCAAATGATGTTGGCTCTTTATTGTTCGGTCGTCTTTTTGGCAAAACACCACTTGCCCCTCGCATCAGCCCGAATAAAACTGTCACTGGAAGTCTTGGTGGTTTATTTTCTGCCGTGTTGGCTTTTTACGGATTGATCATTTATTGGGGTTTTGATTTAAGTTCTGTTTTTGCAGATTCTTGTATTGCACCTTTTTATCAGGCATTAGATTCTTTTACTAATGCCAAGCTAGTTGTTTTAATCGTGCTTGGTTTGTTGTTTGCAATTGTTGCCCAGATTGGTGACTTGATGGTAAGTGCTTTGAAGCGAGCAGCCGGAGTTAAGGATTCTGGGACATTGCTACTTTCACATGGCGGCATTTTAGATAGAATAGATAGCCATTTCTTTGCAGTTTGGTTTGCTTATTTTATATTTGCATATCTACTGTCCTAATCTGTTAATATATATAACGGATTTCTTCTGAGATCTAAATAAACAAAGAAGATGGACCAAACTACCATCGATGTGCAAACTATGCCTGCATTGCTCAAGCGGCCGAGTGCAGAATTTGTTGTGCCAGAAAATAAGGCTGAGCTTGCTGATGAGAATTTTCAAATAGTACTTAAACCAGAAACATCAAACCCAAAGGCATTTCATCAAATAGAACAGCCAATCAATCTCAAGCCAAAAGCCAAAGTTGATGACCGTGCTTTATTACACAAGCTTTTGGTCGAACCTAATCATAGGAATATTTTTATCAGTTCGATTAATGCACTCTTGCATGTTATTGCCACCATCACATCATTTGATAAATCAACTGCTGGTTCATTAATGACAAGTGTACACAAAGTTTCTAATGATGCTGCATTTTTATTTAGTCAATGGATTGCTCCAATTGTCTCTTATGGTTCTGCTGCTCTTGAAGCGTTCAAAAATAAAAAACCAATTGAGGCTTTTTTGAAATTGGTACCACCTGCATTTTTGCCTTTTGTTGCTAAAGCCAATATTGATACTGTCTATGGTAGTAGTACAGGCTTTAACCAGCCCTATGACATGGTTGTACAACGCATTGAAGAAAAATCAGAAAGTTCTGCTAACTACGCTAAGTATGCCAAGCAAGCCAATAGTACTTATACTGGCAATATCAAACTGACTTGGGAAGTATTTAAAGAACTTGTCAACGAGTTTGTACAAGGCAAGATGGATCCAAAGAAAGGAATATTTTTTATTAATTGCCCTATGATTCTTGCTGGTGCTTTACCAATTATGCTTTTTGCTAGGCAAGCTCGCGATACTTTATTAGCTAGATCTTTAGGTCTATTGAGAAATGCTGGTGGAATTCTTGGTGACATTGGTTGGATTTGGGGTGAGCCGGATAATCCATATAAATTGACTGGTGGTATTTTATGTATGATTGGCGCTTGTGCTGATGTCGTTAAGCGTTGGGTTAGTGATGATACTTCAAGGGTCTTAATACATCTTGGCTCAGCTTTGAATGTATCAGCCTACGCCCTTTGGAATACTTTTAATGGTAAGAAAAATACAGAAAACCCTGTAAATGCTGCGGTTTTGCAAGCTGCAGAAGCACACGCTGAAAACTGGGTATAAGATAAGAGTGCCTGTAGGGAGGGTGACTTTGCGAATTATTATTGTTTTATTGTTGATTTTACTGGCCCAGGGCCCAGCACTTGCCTTTAACCCTGTTAAGTTAGTGTTCAAAGTTCCGTTTACTGTTGTCAAACTTGCAACGAAGGTCGCTTACAAAGTTGTTTCAGTGCCAGTTAAAGTAGCAATGACTACAGTCAAGACTGGAGTGAAAGCTACAGCTGCTGACAAGGTCGCTGTTTTTGCAATCAAGCATGCTCCTTATAAAGATCTTGCTTTTTTAGCTTTATAATTACTTCTATGCAGCTTCAGGATCTCAATTTATCAGAGCTTACGAAAGTAGCGATTCACAAAAGTGTGTCAGAAGAACTTATTTTTGATGCCAATGTTTCTGTAGCTTTGTTTCAATTAGGCGAGCCGCCAATGACCTATTATCATCTGCATGGCGCAGAGAATTATCATCCTGCTAGTTTAATTAAATTATTTCAAGCTTACTTGGCTAAATACAAAATCCAAAGCAATGTTGTAGATTTTGCCAGAGAAAAAATAGCCGAAACAGATTCTTTTGCATCATCTAATCATATGGAGGATGTTTACCAGGCAATCGAGGCAAGTCTCAAAGACTCTGATAATGATGCTTTGAGTTATTTAGTGGACTACAATAGTGGTGTTTGTTCAGGTCCCCGGCTTGACGAAGAGGATTTTGCTATTTTTAAAGAAGCGCGCGGCGAGCTTAGTGAGTTTTTTCACGGACGAGGTTATAGCAAGAGCCTCAATATTCCAGGCAAGTGTTTTAGTTTTGCACCTTACGGTAGAGAGACTCAATTGAGCTTGGAGACAGGCGGGCTTGGAACTAATAGCATCAGTGTTCAAGATGTTGTACAAATTATGTACGCAATCAAAGTTGATTTCCCTGAATTATTAGAATCATTGAGGCGAGATATTGATGACACGGAAGATGAGCAAGTGCAGTTTATTGCAACTGGTTTGCGCTGCTACAGTGATCAAATTGAGGCTTACTATTCCAAGGCAGGTTGGACTTCGAGGGTTAGGCATGACGTGGCTTATATCAAGGTTAGAACAGGCGAAGAATATATTTTGGCAATCATGACTAAGAATTTAAGTGAGTGTACTGATTTGATTCCCGAGATTGCAGAGTGGGTTATAGGATCTTTGTTTAAAGATTAACTGCCTTAAGTGAGTGCAAAGCTCTCTCGTGAGCTTTGCGCTCACTTAAGACGGTTAATCTTTGCCATCAATACTAAATTTGCCAGCACCATGAGTTAGCAAGACGGAGAGCATTATAAAGTAGTAAAAAGGAATTTCAAAACCGTTAGCACTTGCAGCAAAACCGTTTTTAAAATGCACAACAAAGATTGCAACGAGCATTGTTACCATTAGTGGTAGCGCAAAGAATCTGGTTTTGAGGCCAAGCACTAAGGCAATTACACCAAGAGATTCTGCTCCTGTTGCCATAACCGCATTGAGATATGGAAATGGTAAGTGAAGACTATGTTCAAACCACATAACGATGTCGTTGAAATGAGTTAGTTTCTTGAGTGCAGGTTCATAAAAGCCATAAGCTAGTGTGAAACGCAAAATCAATAAAGAGAGATCAGCAAAAGAGCTAGTAATTCTATTATATAAGGCTATTAAACTGTTCATGGCTTAAGCATAAACCTGTGAATGATAGCTGTCAAAAACCAATAGGTACATACGTTATATTCTCAGGGAAAGCTTTTTGAACTGATAGTCTGCAAAGGCTTATGGAGAGAGGATGAATTTAACGGAGCTATTGTTTAATTGCTTAATAGGATTAAACCGGTTTTTATTAGAGATCCTGCAAAACTTTGTTTTGCTAGTGATGTCGACACAAAAAAGTTTGGAACGGTGCGAAGCGCTAGTTCCTGGAGTGAAGAGGATGGGCTTTTTTACAATAAGTCTAATGAAATGGAGCAAGGCTTTGCCGTCTCCTCGTTTGAACCGTATTAAAATAAATAAATCCAGTCAAAAACAATATCAATATGTTTTAGGAGAATTTATTTTGCTGAAGACAAAGTATCAGGTTTGGACAAAAGCGTTAGACAAAAAGATTGAAAAGCCCAAAGAGATTTTTGAAGTTAAGATCTTAGATTAGCTTTATTTAATTTAAATGAGGTAGATGTTTTGCTTTAGTACAAGGCGCAAGTCGCCTGAAGAACCGGAGTTATGTGAGCCCATAATGAGGATTCTGAAGACGGCGAAGTAACGCAGTAATAAAGTGAAACGGCACCGGAATTTTACCAGTCGTCAATAATGGCACCCTTGGCATACTCAGTTGCTCTTGTCTCAAAGAAATTAGCATGCTCTTTACCATTCACCATAAGGTTGAGCCAAGGTAGAGGGTTTTCTGCAACGTCATAAATCGGTTCAAGATTTAAATCGCCGAGGCGTTTATTGGCAACATATCTAATATAGAGCTTGACGTCATTTGGACAGAGTCCCTCTACCGCTCCTAGTGCAAAACAAGTATCAATAAAGTTGTCTTCAAGTAAAACCATTTCATCGCAGGCTTTATAAAGCTCTTGCCTAAATTTTTCAGTCCAAAGTTCTGGTTTCTCTTTAATAAATTCTCTAAAGAGACTGCATACACCTTCGGAGTGAAGAGACTCATCACGAATTGACCAAGTAATGATTTGCCCCACGTTTTTGAGTAAGCCGCGACGCGGGAAGTTCATTAGGATTGCAAAACTTGCAAAGAGACTAACTCCTTCCATAAAGCCACCAAAGACAGCAAGGTTGCGTGCGATGTCTTGATCGTTTTTGATTGAAAAGTTTTGTAGGTATTCGTACTTGTTTTTCATTGCCTCGTATTCACGGAAGGCTTTGTATTCGACTTCTGGCAAGCCAAGAGTATCATTCAAGTGAGAGTAAGCCCAAACATGAATGGTTTCCATCGCTGCAAAGCTAGTAAGCATCATAGTGATTTCTGGTTTAGGAAAAACGTGAACTAGTTGTTGGTTGTAATTGTTTTGTACTTCTAGGTCACCTTGAGTGAAGAAGCGCAGTACTTGAATAATCAAGTTGGATTCCTGAGCCGTTAGTTTAGTTTTGAAGTCAACGATATCATCAGCCATTGGCACCTCAGTTGGTAGCCAGTGCGCTTGTTGTTGTAGTTTGAAGTACTCAAAGCATTGCGGATATTCAAAAGGCTTGTAGTAATCTCGGACGGTTAATAGACCAGTGGTTTCACTGCTTTCGTATACGCGGTTTTCTTCAGCTTCAACAGCTTCTGTTGTGTCTGTTTCAAAATCATCTATTAGTACTTGTGTTTGTGGGCTCATATTTATTCTTTAGTTTTTAAGACGCTTAAGGTTTTCTTTAGATCCCGGATATAGTGTCTTGATACTTAAATTTCTTTAATTGAACACTGGATCTAGGGTTTCTCTAGCAGCCTCTTTCTTTCCTTGGCTAGAGCGTCTACTAAATATAGGTCCTTTTGACCTTGAATTCAAGTGGCAAGTCAGTAATAAAAATCTAATATTGGAGCAGATTCTGCTCTATGCCAGTTGGGCTCTAGGCTTTGTTCCCGAGATCGCAGTAATTAAAAGAGTTTAATGCATTAATGCTCTTGACTGTGGAGAGGATTGCTGCAGCTAGTTTCACAGTCATAATGATGACAAAGTCTTAGGTTAATAAAATGTGAAATGGCAATTGAAAGGCCACCAAGGCCCATGGAGATTGGATGAGGCATGATGCTTTGAATACTTTGATTTCCTTCGAAATGATGTGAGAGAAAGAAAAGCGCAGCACCGAGCAGTAATAAATAAAACGGTTCAAAACTACGATGCTTTTTGAGAAAGCCCCAGGCGGTGCTCAGGAAGGCAAGTCCAACTGTAACCATCAAGAAGATCGCTTCAAACTTTTCTTCAAACAAAAAGCCAAGTCCAATCAGTGGCGCTATTGTAATCAACAAAGGAGTGAGTGCACAATGGATTGCACAGAGCGTACTTGCGCCCATTCCGATTCTATCTACTATTTTTTGTTTTGACATTTGCTTGGTCGTCATCCTGTTTCGTCAGGACCTCGTGGCTAATATTCTAGCTTTCTTGGCTATTTAAGTGAATTATTGGCAGATTTGTGGATGAATATGTATAATTATGGATAGAAATGGATAGAAATGGACAAAGATTGGACAATGTCATCAGCCTTGATCTAAAGCTACAAGGTTTGATTAGTTCTAAATTAAAAAACATTGATCAGTTTAATCTAACTTGGTCAGAATTCGAGTTGAAGGAATCACAAGAGTTTTTGCGTGAACTTAAAGAGCTTTCTACTATTCAGAGTATTGGTTCTTCTACGAGAATTGAGGGTTCTAAATTACAAGATGATGAAATTAAAACCTTGATCGATAATTTAGATATTAATAAGCTTAAGTCGCGTGATGAAGAGGAAGTGAGCGGCTATTATGAAGCTCTTGATTTGATCTACGAAAATCATGAGAATTTATTTTTGAGTGAATCATATATAAAGCAATTGCATGCAATTTCGCTTAAGTATAGTTCAAAGGATACTCGCCACCGAGGAGATTATAAATCATTGTCTAATAAAGTGGTTGCTCAGTATCCTGATGGAAGTTCCAGGGTCGTTTTTGATACTACTGAGCCATACCTAGTGGCAAAAGAGATG
The DNA here is from genome assembly GCA_018695135.1 of Candidatus Melainabacteria bacterium. Classification (GTDB taxonomy): domain Bacteria; phylum Cyanobacteriota; class Vampirovibrionia; order LMEP-6097; family LMEP-6097; genus JABHOV01. The sequence continues at coordinate 26,421 of JABHOV010000059.1, forward strand.
ACTGATTTGATTGATTGGTCTAATGAAAGACTTTCATATTCTGGGATTCATTCCTTGATGGTGATAGCTGTTTTTGTTTATGAGTTTCTTTCTATTCACCCTTTTCAAGATGGCAATGGCCGTTTGTCTCGCTTACTGACCAACTTGTTAATGATGAAGTCAGGTTATAAGTTTGTTCAATATATTTCTTTTGAGCATGTGATTGAACAAAGAAAAAAAGAATACTATCAAAATCTAATGGAGGCTCAGTCTCAGCGGTTTACGAGACACCCTGCAAAACATGGTTTTGCTAGTGATGTCGACATAAATAAGGTCGGAACTGTGCGAAGCGCCAGTTCCGCTAATGAAGAGGCGGAGGGCTTTCATGTGAACTGTGCCGCAAGGGAAGATCTTGGCATGTGGATGGTATATTTCTTAGATTGTGTTGAAAACCTAATCTCAAAACTTAAAACTAAGTTGCACACAAATGATGATCATTGTTTAGATGATTCTGGAGTAAATTTAAGTTCAACTCAGAAACAAATCTACACTTTGATCAGCACGAATAAGTCTAGTAAAGTTGAGGATCTGATGAAAGTTTTTCCTGAGATAACGAGACCGACTATTAAATATAGTTTGTCGAGGCTTGTTGAGCTTGGTTTAATCAGTCGCCATGGAAGAGGGCGAGGGACTTGGTACCAGACCGCTAAAGCTTACTAATCCTAAGCTCTCTAACCCTGTTGTTAGAATGTTGCTCAATGCTTAGTATATAACCATCAACTATTACTTCATTACCAACTTTGGGTTCGGTGCCGATTTGTCCAAAGACAAAACCACCGATGGTATCAAAACGTTTGGATGAGAATTTGGAGCCAAGTATTTCATTTATTTCATGAAGATTGGTAAGACCATTAACAAGGTAGTCGCCATTAGCAAGTTCTTGAATCTCTGGAGTCTCCTCTTCATCCTCATCTTCAATCTCACCAAAAATCTCTTCAATAATATCTTCTACTGTAACCAATCCAGTTACACCACCAAATTCATCAATCAAAATCGCCACTGGTTTTTTATGTTCTTGCATTAATTCAATTAGATCAATGACATACATACCATCTGTGACTTTGAGCGCGTCGTTTGCAATAGACTTGATGTTGTTGTTAGTGTCCCCAGTTTCATAGGATTTGAGAATATCTTTGATGCTGATGTAGCCAACAATATTATCGACTTTTTCGTGATAGACAGGGAAGCGGGTAAAGGTTGTTTTATTGGTTTCGTGTGCAGCCTCAGCAATTGAGAGTTTGTCATTAAGGCAAATCATATCTGAGCGCGGCACCATAACGTCACGTGCGATGGTGTCATTGAATTCAAAAACATTTTGCATTAGTTGTTCTTCTTCTGCTTCCAAGACACCTTGTGCTTGAGAAGAACTGAGTATCATCTTGAGTTCAGCCTCAGAGTGAGCGGTGTCATTGAAGTTGAGTTCGATGCCCAAAAGTCTTAAAACGAAGTTGGCACAAGCATTGAGTACGTGTACAGGGAACTTGAATAACCAATAAAGTGATCTTAGGAAATAGGCAAGCTTGAGGCTAGTTTCTTCTGCGTTGATAATGGCGATGTTTTTAGGAACTACTTCACCAAGAATTACATGGAAGAAAGTCACAATGGAGATTGCAATAATGATTGATATAACGTGTTCATCAAGCGGCAAAGCAAATTGATGTATCAGTGGAGTGATCCATTTTTCTATTCTGGCTTCAGCAACGGCACCAAGAGAAAGGCTGGCAATAGTGATACCGACTTGGCAAGCAGAAATATAGTCATTGATATTGACTATCATTTTTTGTAAAACTCGGGCTGCTTTGATTTGGCTTGATGAATAGCTATTGTCTTCAGATTCTACAATTTGATCTATGTGAGTTTTACGAACTCTAGCAATAGCAAATTCTGCTGCTACAAAACTACCATTGAGAAGTATTAATCCAAAAATTAGCAGTATTGAGTATAGGTTTTCTAGCATTGTGCTGTTTTAATTATACCCATTGGGGTCGTATCCTGACATTGGACATTTCTACGGGTTAGGTATTATCACCTTGTTATTAGTTCAAAATGTCCAATGTCAGGATACGACCCTGATGGGTCATATGGACTATCTAGATATCCCAGTTAAAGCCGATTAACTATTATATGAATTTCTCTTTAATTAGAATAGTTGTGATGATCTCTATTTTGTTCTCCAGTTCAATGGCCCAGGCTGCTGAAACAGGGACCTCTGGTTTGAACCCGGAAACGCTTTCAGCCGGAATTGTTCATCAAGACGGCTACTACTTACCAAAAGGTATGCAAGTACCAATTAGTTTAAACACTCCGCTTGATACTAGGCTCACTCAAACTGGTGATCAGGTAACTGCACAAGTGACAGAAGATGTTTTGGTTGGTGACTATGTGATTATTCCAGCGAATAGTTTTGTGCATGGTTATATTTCTGAATTCAAGGGACCAGGCAATTGGGGCAGAGATCCTAAATTAGAAATTCAATTTGATACTATCTCGCTTCCTTCGGGAACGGATAGACGTTTTGTAAAGATCAAAGCAAGTGTCAAGGAGGTTGCTTTGCAAAGAAATAGCAAGCCAGTAACTGATGGCAGAATGACTTATAAATCGAAGAAAAAAATATTTGGTGCTACGGCAGGCGTTGGTGCTGCTGTCACAAGTTATGGTGTTATTGAGTTTGTAAGACCGTTTGCTAGCTACGGGATAGGAGGAATGTTAGACAATGTCTTCATTTTAGGTAGCGGGCTGACGGGGGCTTACCTAGCAACCAAAATGATTACAAAGGATGATATGCGAATTGAATCTGGCACAAGACTAGAAATGATTATGGACGCACCAGCACTCGAAACTTTTGCTGAGGCGCATGCTCTGTCACACAATTTAACTAAGGACCTTTCTGATGAAGAAGAATTGCAAACAGCCGTGAATGATGATCCAGGACTGGCTTATGACAAGATTGGTAATTTGGAATCGATTCCGCTTAATTATATAGAAAATTGAAGTTCACCGATGCAGAGCATCGGTGATTAAAATCGGCAAAAAAAAGCTCACTCCGAAGAGTGAGCTTTTTAGATAGTTTGCCATTAAAGACTTGAACTTACGCTTCGCTTTGAGTTTCTTCAGCAGCAGCTGGAGCAGCACTTTGTGGTGCAGTTACGTCAATGATTTTAACTTCAAAAGTAAGATCTTGACCAGCAAGTGGGTGGTTGTAATCCATTGTTACTTCTGTGTCAGAAACGCCAACTACTTTCATAGGTGTTTGTTTGACCTCACCTGTAGCAAGTTTGTTGTTTGCAAAAATAACCACGCCTTCTTTTAGATCAACACCTTTGAATCTTTCGTCTCTAGGAATTTTCACTACTTTGCTTGGATCAGCAACGCCATAAGCATCTTCAGCCTTAAGTGTGAATTTGCCAGATTTGCCGGCGCTGATTTTTGCGATATGCTCTTCGAACTTAGGAAGCACTTGACCAGATCCCATAAGGAAACTAAGTGGTGCTTTACCATCTGTTGAATCAAAAACTGTACCGTCTTTGAGCGTACCTTTGTACTCTACTTTAACTACCGAACCACTTGTGATTTTTGGTGCTGTTGAACATGCAGTTATTGAGACTGCTAGTAACACTGCTACTAATAATTTTATTTGTTTCATTTTGAAAAATACTCCTTGTATTTACTGATTGTCTTAAAAGACCACTTTAGTCTACAATACTATGAACCCATTTTCAAAGTTTTTTTGCAAAATTGAAGATTAAGATTTGCTGAGACTCGCCATGTTACAATTCTTATCTGTATGTTTAAGTTGGCATCATTACCTAATACAGATCAAATTCAGCATGTATTGCCACTAATGCAGGAAGGTCTTGAGCGTTTGCAAAAAAGCTATCTTGAACAAACAGTCCTGGCAGACCAGCTTCCCCTGAGACAACAACAAATATTGCATGCATCTAAGCCATTTTTGGATGATTCTGAAGATCTTCAGGGCTTGCATGATATTTTAAAAACTAATGTTGAAATGCAGCAAGAAACAATGAGTTTATTGGCGGCAGTTCAAAGCTTTGCAAGAAAATATATCATCGCTTTTGAGAAAGGACTCGTTTCAGCAACTGTGCCGGACAAACTATTCTCTTTGGCAGCAAACATAATGGCACATTTACGATCACCTATTAACCAGGTTATAAAAGAATCGGCGAGTGAGATTTCAAAGCACTTAGATACTGGTAATTAACCCACCATATCAACTGACTGATAATCCTCTCTTGCTAAATAATCACGCATAATGCTTTTGACATAGTTTTGAGTTTCTTTGTAAGGAGGAATGTCGCCGTGTCTTTCGACAGCTTGCGGACCGGCGTTATAGGCGGCAAGTGATTTTTGGAGATTGCCATCAAATCGTTGCAGCATCTGCGCAAGATACTCTACTCCTCCTTTGAGGTTTTGATAAGGGTTCATTGAATTGTGTACACCAACTGACTTGGCTGTTGCTGGCATCAATTGCATCAAGCCTTCAGCGCCAGCATGACTCTTGGCATTTGGATTGAAGCCAGACTCTTGTTTGATAAGGCTTTTGACTAAGTTACTCGGTAGCTCCACACCATAGCGTAGACTAGTTTCATGAGTGACTTGATCGATATAGTTTTCAAACTTGCTTGGTAATTTAGAAAAATCATCTTGCTTAATAGTCGCTTTGACTGTTGCTCTGACTTCTTGAGTGTTGATACTGCTTTGTAGCAGATTTGCAAAACCACCAGCGATCGTTTTGCCTGGGTCATTTGCTTTAAACTTGGCAGCAAATTTGTTGTCTATCTGATTTAGATAGTTATCAATTTGTGACAGTTTTTGTTGTATGAAATCTATTGACATGGTTCGCTACCTATAGAAATTGAACCCTGTTCTAGCTTCAGTTACCTAGCCCTAAAAGCCCAAAAATATTGAGCTCTATAGGCTTTTGGGCTATTTGAGTCTTTAATATAACTCAATCTTAGTAATTTATGGTATAATATAGTAATAATGGCTAAGAATGAGCGAATACAGATCCCAATATCTCTTGAAAAGAAGTTGAAATTGGAAGCTAGATCAGAGCAATTAGGTTTTGATAGTTCAACTGATGTAGTGAGATTCCTCATTAATAATTTTCTCAATGATAGAATCAACATCTCTATCGATACGGAATACGTTGAGATAGCTAGTCCTGAGCTTGAAAAAAATATAAGAGAAGCAATGGAAGAAGTGAAGCAAGGACAAACTATTAGTTTAGATCCGAGTGATACTGATTTCCATAATAAGCTAATCAAGTTTGCTGATTAGCAAAGGTGTGTCTGTGAAGAATTACGAATTAGAGTTTACAACTTGCTTTGCAAGAAAATATAGTAAATTAGTGAAGCATAATCTTGAATTGCAAAAGCAAATTCAGACGGTTTTGCTTTTGTTGCAGAAAAATCCTAAACTAACTAAGTTGAGAACACATAAGGTTAAAACTACAAAATATGGCTTGGTATTTAGTTCAAGAGTGAATGGTGATATTCGTATCATTTGGAATTTTAGTGAGAGCAAGATTATAATTAGCTTGCTGGATATTGGTGGGCATTCTGGTAAATACTGTGTCTATAAGTAGTACAATGAATCCATGCTCCCCTTTGGTATCGGTATCCCTGAACTTATAGTTATCTTAGTGATAGCACTAATTATATTTGGGCCTAAAAAGCTTCCTGAGCTTGGCAAAAACCTTGGCAAGGGCTTGAAGAGCTTCAAGTCTGGTATGGAAGAAGCAACCGACGAATTTAAATCTGAAGTCAAAGATTCTGACTGAAAAGTCCCATCTGCTGTGTTACATCTTTTCGTCGTATTACGGGGTATTAAACAAGGATCTTAATGCGTGCGCGTTGATGCTTTACTTAAAAACGCAGCCAATCTTTCCATCGCAATTTTGAGTTTATCCATTGGTTGCACTAAAGCAATACGCACATAGTCTTCACCAAACTTGCCAAAAGTAAGTCCTGGTACTAAAGAGACTCCTGTCTCGGCAAGCAAGTCTGCGGCAAAATCAAATGATGTCTTGTTTTGATCTATATATGATTTTGGAATTGGCATCCAGAAATACATAGCTCCACCTGGTTTGGTGACTTTGATTCCCATGTCACAAAGAGCTTGGTAAACAAAGTCACGGCGGTTTTGGTATTCAAGTCTCACTTCTTCGCGGTACTCGTCACCTAGGTCAATAGCTGCTATTCCGGCTTCTTGAATTCCCATGCAAACACCATAATCGATATTGGTTTTGAGTTTATAAAGAGTGCTAATGATATCAGTGTTGCCAACGGCATAGCCTAAGCGCATTCCAGCCATATTGTAGACCTTAGAGAAGGTGTGAAACTCAATTGCAATATCTGAGGCGCCGCGAATTTCAAGAATTGAATGAGGTTTATTCTCATCAAACCAAATATCAGCGTAAGCTAAATCATTAATAAGTAGTATGTTGTAGTCTTTGCAAAGTGCAACTGCTTTTTCTAAGTAGGCTTTGTCAACTACTGATCCTGTCGGGTTATTTGGGTGACTCAAGATCATCATTCGCGCACGTAATAAAATATCTTCAGGGATTGTATCAAGATCAGCAACAAAATTGTTTTCTGGCTTAAGTTCTAGTTCATGCACATGCCCGCCGGCAAGCACGGTCCCGCGCATATGCACTGGGTAATACGGTGACGGAATAATAGTCAACAAACCTTCTTGCATATATGCAAAAGCAATGTGGGCGATACCTTCTTTGGAACCATTGAGTGGTAGGATGCCAGTTTCTGGATCTATATCAACTCCAAATCTTTTTTTGAAATGATCAGCGCATTTTTGTTTAAATGCCGGCAGTCCGCTAAAGATTGGATATTTTTGATTGCGTGGTTTTGCCATACCGTCTGTCAGTGCTTGCAAAACTCTAGGATCAGTTTCTCTATCTGGCGAACCTAGCGAGAGATCGATAATTTCTTTGCCCTCTGCAAGTAGTTTTTCTTTAGTTGCGTCCAATTGCCCAAAGGCATATGAAGGCATTTCGACAAGTCTAAGGGAGGGCAGGATTTTGTTGTAAGGGGATTTCATTATGGGGAAAAGTATAGCGTAAATGATTAGTTGTCAAGCAAAAAATCTCTGATATTTTTTCTTCCGATACCCTCATAGTCAGCTTCAAATAGTTCATCCATTGAAACTACATATTTTGGATAGTTGTCTTGGATTTCTAAAAGAGGCTTAAATTCTCTCTCAATTGTTTTCTTTGATTCTAGTAAATAACAGACTTGAATATAGAGTTTTTTGCCGCCTGACTCTGCCATAAAGTCTATTTCTAGATTATTTAATTTACCAACGTAGACTTTGTAGCCGCGTCTTTTGAGTTCTAAATACACAATGTTTTCTAATAAGCCAGCGATATCTCCTTCTTTGTAGCCAAGCAGGGCATGTTTAAGACCATGATCGTTACAAAAATACTTGTCGTTTATTTCAAATATTTTTTTGCCTTTGATATCGTAGATTCTTGCTTTGTCAAAAATATAAGCTGAGCAAAGATAGTAGAGATAGTTTTGGATTGTGTCATTGCCAGCACTAATTTTTTTCTCTTTCAAAAAATCAGCGATATTTTTGGCTGATAAATTTGAACCAAGGTGCTTGAATGCATAAATGGCAATATTTTCAAGCAGTGCAACATTTCTAATTTCATATTTTTTGACTACATCCTTAAGTACAATTGTATTAAAAACTGATTGAATATAGTTAAAACTATTCTCGTCTTGTAGCTCTAATAGATGAATTCCCGGTAGTCCGCCATAGCGTAAGAAGTTGAGAAATTCTTGTTTTTGATCTTGTTTTTGATCTTTACGAAAGTCAAGAAATTCTTTGAATGACAACGGATAAATTGGAAACTCGATATAACGACCACTTAGGTAACTTGATAATTCAGAAGAGAGCAGGTCAGAATTGGACCCAGTAATATAGATGTCGATTTTTTCTGTGTTATAGAAGGAACGGATAGCTTTTTCCCAGCCCTCTATTTCTTGAATTTCATCTATAAACAAGAAAGTCTTTTTCTTTTTATCAATCTCGGTTTTGATATATTGATTTAAGTCTTTATAATTTTGAATCAGCTCAAAGTCAAGAGATTCTTTGTCTATGTAGATGATTTGTGATTTTGTGAATTTAGATTTGATTAGTTCTATTACTTGCCTGAGAAAGTAACTCTTGCCAGTTCTTCTCATGCCAGTTATGACCTTGATAATTTGTGGTTTATCAAGGTAGTCCTGAATTTTATCGATATATTGACAGCGTGCTATATTTGACATGATTATGATATACCATAATGATAACATAAAATAACGATGTGGTTATGGTATGGAATGATACTTGAATGTGGTATTTCGACAAGTCGACGGGAGTGTTATGACTCTTTACTTAATCCACACGTTTTGCAGAAGACCCATTTGATTAAACACAGAGCCCCAAGAAGAGCTTTTTAAAAAAAGGGCTTTTGTTTGTTGTAAGATAATTAGCGCATGGCTGTCCCTCCTGTAAATATAAGAGACTCTTTAACGATGATGGGTCGTACTCTCAACATAGTTGATTCTGATGATTTGATGGAAAACCCGTCAAAGTCAGATCTGCAAGATTATGCTAAACAGCAAGTCCATTGAATCAAGCTGAGACTTTTACTGATGATGAGAGTGTTAAGGATTTAGCTGCTAGGTTTGTTGATTTTGTAGCGAACGTAGTTTATATGAACACGGGAGATTATGATCAAAGTATCGACTTGGATCTAGAGGGAAGAGAATTTAGTTATACAGCAGGACAAACGCCTAGTTATCATCTCACTACAGGAGCGCATGCCCAGGAAGATGGTATTGAGGAGATGACGATTGTCACTGACAAGCAAGATCTTGATGCAAATATCAAATCTATAAGTTATAAGCCGCTTGGAGCTACCGATTCTAAGTCTATTAAATTAGATGAACCTTATTCTATTCCCGCTTCAATGCTCAGGCTGATTTATCCGGCGAACCAAGATGGTGTCAAAAGACGGGGCAACACGCGTTATGAAAAGGCTCATCGATTATTAGAATTAAAGCAACAGCTTCCAGCTTTGGCAAAAGTGATTCCACCAATGTTTCTTGTTCCTAATGAAATATATCCACCGGATGATTTTATTAATTATGGTATAGACCGCTTGAAAGAGCAATTGCCTGAGTATTTCCCTAATGCTGATGGTCACAAGTTAATAGTAAGAAGTTGTCACAAAAAAGAAGGTAGTGCTAAAGTCCCGCTTTCAGGTGTTTTTGAATCTATTCCAAATGTAGAGATGAATCTTGAAGCTATTAAGCAAGCACAAGAGACTATTCAAGACAAGGATTATGCACTGCAAGAATTTAATTCACGACAGAAAAGCCATGCTGACCCAGTATACGCTGATGTTGGACATCTGATTATGCCTCAGGTTCGGGTGAAATACTTTATGACTGTTGAACCGGTGGTTTATGCTGAACATCAACTAGCAGGTTCTATGAGGCGTGATGTTGATGCTTATTCAAAAACTCCTTTCCCAAAAACAGAAATTGGTGGACGCAAGCTTGAATATGAAGTGAAGATATATGGTTCTCAAAATGGTGAACCTCACAAATTACTTAAAAGAAACACTTTGGCTGGTTTGACTACTGAGAGCTTAGAGGGATCAGGCGTGAATATAAGTCAAGAACAAATTGCTGATATGAAGAGAGTACATCAACAAGTATCAGATTTTTATTCTGATGAATATCAAGAAATGGAATTTGTTGTTGGTGAAGAGGCTTATGGCAATGACGAGAATCATAATTTGCACCTTGTACAAACACGTGACCAAGGGGCTTGGGAGAAGCCAGATGAAGACGAGACGGTGAAGCTGTATAAAAAAACTACGGTAGATTCAGGGGAACCGGAAGGCTTATTCACCTTGGTTGATGACCCTGATCAAGATTTGCCTTTACTGGTAATTGATGAAAGGCAATTGTTGGCTGATGGAGAGAGTATAGATGTTATGCCTCTTGAGGATATGCAAAAACGAGTAGAAAACGCTGCAGCGCTAATGAAAGATCGAATACAAAATGAACTTGGTTTTGGTCCATTTATTTTAGCAGTGCAGGATTTATCTCTTACTGCCAAAATAAATAACCCTAAAGAGGTTATTGATAATCAAGTAATTAGTAATATCGGATCTTGGTTAGATGTGATTAATACAGCAAGTCTAGTAATAGAAAATCGAAATGGTTCTCTTGCTAATGCAACATCTTTTCATTCAGCACGCCCACGGAAGGGCTATAGTAAAGCTATGATCAAGTTGTTCTTTCCAATGTCTCATCTTGATGAAACAATAATGGATAGATTTACAGGACAATATATAAAGATTTTGGATAAAGAGGTCCTTAGTCTAAGAAGTTTCGTTAATACTTATAACAAGATTATGGATGGTTGTCGTAGCCCTGAGGGTTTTAAAGTTAGAGAAAGGGTTAGGTAACTTACCTAAAAACAAACCAAGCAAGCATTAAACCAACAGCACTAACCATAATCAAAACGTAGTTTTGTAATTTACCAGATTGTTGAGTTTTAAGTACTTCACCAACAACTTCAGTTCCTCTCCAAGCGAGTCCATTAACTAAGGCCCCTTCAATAAAGAAGCGTTCGAATATTTTGAAAGTGATTCTAAAGAAGCCCATCAAGATTGAGACAAAGAAGTTGTAGATCTCATCGATGTACCACTTGTTAAGTGAGCCTTGATAAATAATTGAGAAGTTAGTTTTGAACCATTCGTTGATTGTTTTATCACCGATTTTAGTTTGTGCCATATAAGTAAGGTAAGCGGCGATAGTACCAAAAATAAACATCAAGAACGGCAGGTAACCCATAGGTTGACTAAGTTCGTGAAGGAAGAATTCCCAACCACTTTGACCATGTGCCATATGAGAATGGAAATGAGCATCGAAGTAATGCTGTAGTTTGTAACCCATCAATGGTGAACCTAAAAGCCCAAGTCCAATTGAAGGGATAGCTAAAACCATTAGTGGTCCTGTTACGCAAAGAGGTTGTTCGTGTGGGTGAGCGTGACCTCGGTACTGACCTTCAAATGTTTTGAAGTAAATCCTAAACATATAAAATGCAGTCATGCCAGCAGTGATAGTTGCAATCCAAAAAAGAGCGGGACTTACTTCAAAGGCTTTTGCAATGATCATGTCTTTAGACCAGAAACCTGACATCATCGGGAAGCCAGCAATAGAAAGGGTTCCAATCAAAAATGTAATAGCAGTATAAGGCATATCTTTGCGCAAGCCGCCCATTTCGCTCATGTTTTGTTCGTGATGGCAGCCCATGATTACAGAACCAGAACCTAAAAATAGCATCGCTTTGAACATCGCATGGGTAATCAAATGAAACATTGCAATGATTGGTGCGCCTAGACCAACAGCTAGCACCATGTAACCGAGTTGCGAGCAAGTTGAGTAAGCTAGAGCTTTTTTGATATCGTTTTGCGAGAAAGCAATTGTCGCTGCAAAGATCGCAGTAATCCCACCAATCCAAGCAATTACTGGAAGCGCTTCTGAGCCGGTGATTCCAAGTATCGGGAAGATACGTGCCAGTAAGTAAACACCAGCAGCAACCATTGTTGCAGCGTGGATTAGAGCAGAAATAGGAGTAGGTCCTTCCATGGCATCAGGTAACCAAATATGAAGCGGGAACTGGGCTGACTTTGCAGCAGCTCCCATAAAAATAAGTAAGCCAATTGCGGTAACTGAAACTATGCCAGTAAGAGCAAGCTCGTTGTGAGCAATTGCCCATTGAGTAGCACCTGCTAGTTTGCCGAAACTAAGAGTTGCGATGTCTTGATTACTAGTCCAGAAATCCTTAGTGAAGTTGTAGAGCATTAATAAGCCAAGCAAAAAGCCAGCATCACCGACTCTGTTAACGACAAATGCTTTCTTACAAGCGTGCGCTGCGGCAGGTTTGTGCCACCAGAAACCAATTAAGAGGAATGAACAAACACCAACTAACTCCCAGAAAAAATACATCTGAAATAAGTTAGTCGCGATTACTAAACCGAGCATCGAGAAGGTAAATAATGATAGGTAAGAATAAAATCTAGTGTATCCTTCATCCTCAGCCATATAACCATGAGTGTAGATTTGCACCAGTAAACTAACCAAGTTGACAGTAAGCAGCATGCCAATTGCCAGTGGATCGATTAGACAACCAATTTCCAGGTGAAAATCTCCAGCACTAATCCAATTGAGGTTGATTTCATAAGGATGGTGCCCGTGGAAATTAAGAAAGATAACGAAGGAGTGGATTAAACCAAGTGCAACAGCACCGACTGAAAGTCCCATTGAAACGATACGGCTTTTATGCGTAAAAAACATAATTAGCACAGCGGCGACAAGGGGATATATAGCTATTAACCAAGCATTATCAATATTATTCATACAGGGTTTATTCTATACTGAAAATACAAATTTGGCGAAGGAAGGGCAGATGAACTTGTATTGATTGATTGGGCTGAGCTTAACGAGTAATCTTAATCAAAATCTCATTAGCTTCAATTACTTTAATTTCTTCTTTAATAGTACGTTTCATACCAAGAAATGAATGAAATTCTTTGATTTTATTATTGAGTTTTTGATTGTCTTGAAGAAGTTCTTGGCGTTTGCTTCTTAGTTCTATGTTTTTTTTTATATTGTGGCTAAGGTCCATTAAATTAACGACAAAGCTCTTAGAAAATGGTAGTAATAGCAAAATCGCTAAAATAAACCAAAACATAGTCTTGGATCGGTTGTGAGAGAGGCTTGCTTGATTGCTTTTGTTTGGCTGCGTTAGTTCGAGGCTTGGGATAGCCTGGGTTTGAAAATCGATATTATGTGGGTAATTAAATTGCACCATAGCAAAATTAGCTACAAAGGCAGCCATTAAGAAAAGAGACGTCAAATATCCTTAATTGATCCGAGGGACTATACTTAATAGTACTTTGTTTAGGTATTTTGGGTTGATTTTGTTTTTGAGTTTGGCATCTGTCCAGGCTAAGCCATATTTGCCTGCTGATACTGAAGTGCTGGCACAAATCAATTCTTCTAAGAAGCTCAAGAAACTTAATGCAAGTTTGAAACAGGATCCAAACAATATTGATTTGGCTTATTTGCTTGCAAAGCAATATATTGCATTAGGCAAGGCCCAGGGGGACCCTCGTTACTATAGTTACGCTACGGCGAGCTTGGCTCCTTGGGCTAAGCAGAAAAAAAGTCCTCCGAGTATTAAATTATTGCTTGCTGATATAAAACAATATCAACACCGATTTAATGAAGCTTTGGAATTATTGGATGCGATTTTATTAGCGGAGTCAAATTATCAAGAAGCAATTTTGATGCGTGCTGCAATTTATACTGAGCTTGGTAAGTATTCGCGTTCTGATGATGACTGCCGCCAGCTTAAAGACCGTAGTCTTGAAACAACTTGTTTGGCTTTGAATAAGTTCCACAATGGCTATCCAGCAGAGGCTTATGATGATCTGCGGGACTTGAGTTTTGGTGATGATCAAGCTAGTCTTTGGTCACTTACTATCCTAGCTGAAATCACGGCACGCTTGGCAAAAACTGTAGAGGCTGAACGATATTATCAACAAGCACTTGCGATTAATAATAGTGATATTTATTTGCTTGGATCCTATGCTGATTTTCTTTTGGATCAAGCAGAGAATCAAGCGGTGATTGATTTACTGGAAGGGATGGAAGAGGTAGAGAGTTTGGCTTTGCGTTATAGGATGGCTCAAGGGGTGAATCATGATTAGTTTAGTACTGGACTTCCTGCGCAAGTTTCGTTTTGCAGGATGTCTGCTGTTCTTGGTTTTGTTTGTGCTACCGGCGCAAGCACATAAGCCAAGCGAAAGTTTTTTGAAAATCCAAGCTGCTAGTCAAGCAATAACTATTGAGTGGGATGTTGCAATTAGAGATTTGGATTATTTGATTGATTTGGATCTGAATAATGATTCTGAGATTAGTGGATTTGAATTTAAAAATCAAGAACAGAAGATCAGAGACTATTTGTTTTCACAAATTAAACTAGAGGCTTTTTCGAAGCCTGAATCAGTAGCTGCTCATCATCATGCGCATAGTCATGTTCATTCGTCTTCAGCTCATCACCACGCGACTGGCTTGAAGAAATGGATAGGAGCTTATTGTAAGAGATCAGAGCAAGTTGACTTGTTGGTAGAAAAACATAGTGAGCTTAGTTATGTTGTTTTATTGTTTGATTATCAATGTAGGCTTGAGCTTGATAAATTAAGCGTCGATTATAATTTACTGTTTGATGCTGACCCCGAACATAGGGCTTTAGTGAGTTTGGATTATGACGGCAAGGTTCAAAGCTATGCCTTGACCAAAGATCAGCGGTATTTTAAAGCGAAGCTAGGCAATGTTGATTATAAATATCAGTTCTTGAATTTCTTAGATCAGGGGAAATGGCATATTTGGACTGGTTATGATCATATATTGTTTTTGCTTGCACTTTTATTGCCAGCTGTATTCGTTACAGGTAAAGGGAAGAAGAGAGAAGTAACTTTGAAATCAGTTTTTTGGACTGTTGTAAAAATAGTTACAGCATTTACAGTTGCACATTCCATTACTCTGTCTCTGGCAGCTTTAGAGATTGTTGAAGTTAATTCTCGCTTGGTTGAAATTTTAATTGCTTTGTCTGTTGCCTTCAGCGCTTTATTGAATTTAGTCCCTCGATCCCTTTTCTCTCTTCCCGTTACCCTTCTCCCTTTTTGTTTTGGTTTAATTCATGGCTTCGGTTTTGCTGGAGCTTTGCAAGATATTGGCTTGCCCTTGAAGGCTTTATTAGTTTCTTTGTTTAGCTTTAATCTTGGAGTGGAGCTTGGGCAGCTTGCAATTGTCGCTTGCTTTGTACCCATTGCCTATTGGCTTAGAGACACCTGGTTCTATCAGGTTATTGTTTTTAGGCTTGGTTCGCTTGCTATATTTGTGATGGCGATGTGGTGGTTTTTTGAGCGGTTATAGGTAAGAAAAAGCTTTAATGAATGTTATTGGGGCTTTAATTTTAAGTTGGTTTGTAAGTTTCAGAAGATCCCTGGAAATTACGATGTAATTTCTCAGTGATGTATCGGGGGACACAGGTTTTCATTGAATCTAGAGTTGGCTGCTACCCCTGAAAGGCTTGCGAGTTTTTATGAACCGGAGTTGACTGGAGCCGGAATTGTTCAGGGTTGTTGAATACGCATAGTTTAGACAAGCCGAACTGATACCCCGTAATACGATGAAAAGACGTAACGCAGCAGCTGGGGCTTTGCAAGCAGATTTAGTTTGGTGAACCAGGAAGTGGGTCTACGAGATAAGGAAAACTAGTATCAAACTGAGTTTCATCATTAAGTGCACCATCAGTATAAGCAAGGTCCTTTGAAGGCGCGTCTGCTATATCAAGCAAGACGCCCATTGCAGCTCTTAGGGTAATGTCAATGACATCATCACCAGGTCTGCGTCCATTAGGATAACCAGCATTGTCGCCTGCGATTACGCCGAGGTTGTTTTGTGAACCGCTTGCGGTGATAGCAGTTGAAGTATTGAGTCTGAGCATCTCAGAAGCTGTAACTCCATCTACCTCATTCAAGCCTGTTACACCAGTCAAGAAGATTGAAATTAAGTCAGTTCTAGGGAAGAGAGTCGGTGCAGTTACTCCAAACAAGGCTTCAAGAATTGCAGGTATTGTTGGATTAGTTACATAGGTTGCAAATTGCCCATCGTCTCTTGGTTGAGAACTATTGAATAGATCTTTATCAGGAAGCCCGATTACAACTTCGTTAACTAAAGGAGCGCCAAGGCGAGATACTTGAACGAAGGCTGTTGATGAGCCAATTATGTTTTTTAAGAAGCTTGGTTTATTTTTGAGGATTTGTCTAGCTGGAAGGCTAGCAGTCGTCCACGCTCCAATAATTGGTTGTTCATCACTTTCTGTTAAACAAATTGTTGGTATTTCAAGAGCGATTGATGTGATGTTTTTATCAGCGGTGTCGCTTGCTTCGCTATCAACATCGCCAACTGGGTTGAGATTAACAAGGTCAAAGATTTCTCCTAGGTTAACTTGAAATCCTTCCTTGCGTTGCCCAACAAAAACTCTGCCTGCTGTATCGCAGCCAGGGATTGTGATGTCATGAATAAAGCTGGCAGCATAAGTTGCATAGTCACTTACTGATTTGTTGCCGATATTGTCTTCTGGTATTGAAAATTCGGTGATTGAGTTTGTTCCGGTGATTGCTTTAGTTTTGCGTGGTTTGTTTGAGGCAGTGCCATATTTATACGCCGCTCTGCCTTTGATTTGGCCAATTGTGTAAGTAGAAAGTCTAGAGCGATTGCTCTCGTCTGTTGATGAGAAAGAACCTATATTGGCAAGAGCAATTGAAACTTCTTTGTTATCGATAGTGAGTACTTGTCCTTTACCTTGGTTGGTTAGTTCGTTTGTAAACTCAAAACGAAAAGTGATGTCTTCTATGGCATCGCCATCGTTATCGATTTTGATGTCATAAAGAGCATTTTCGTCGAGCGTAAAATAGTTTGGTCCACCGTAAGCATCTTGTAGTGGGTCGTAATTAGCGACAATCGTAATAAAACCATCACGACCAGTTTCATAACTTCTAAATAAGTAGAGATCGGTGCCGTCTACTTTGGGGCTATGAGTGATTTGAGGTGCCTCCCGGTGACTTGAAGCCATCACCGAGAGGTTGGTTCCAATCATCATTAGGAGAGCTAGTACAACAGAAAATAGTTTATTCATTATATAAAATCCTAACACAGCCACCCACGTTGAGCCTTCAGATAAGATCCCACCCGCTGCGTGACATACGCCACTTTTAAGATAAATCGTCTACACAATGGTATTTCTCTGTTGAGTCAGTTTTAGATATCATTTATCTTAAAAGTGGCGTATGTCACGCAGCGGGTGGGATCTTATCTCAAAAAGTGGTAAAGGTTGAGACGTGGGTGGCTAGTGCTATTATTTATTGCTATGTTTGACTCCCTCTCAGGCAATTTGCAAGATACATTACAGAAACTTCGTGGTCAGGACAAAATCACTGAAGCCAATATTGATAGTAGTCTTGAAGAAATTAGGCGCCAGCTCTTAGAAGCTGATGTTTCACTCAAGGCTGTCAAATTATTTATTTCGAGAGTTCGCAGAGAAGCCCTAAATGAAAAAGTTTTGCGTGGAGTTAAGCCAGGTGAGCAATTTATAAAAATAGTTTATGAAGCCTTGGTTGAAAGATTGGGCGGTCAAGTAGAAGTTGATTCCGATAAGCAACAAAAGGTTCCCCTTGCTGAAACTATAGGTTTATCAAGTGATTCAGGGACTCAATCAATGTTGCTTTTGGGACTTCAAGGCGCAGGTAAAACTACCGCTGCTGCCAAGCTTGCGTTTAATCTCAAAAAAGAAGGTAAGAATCCTTTGTTAGTTCCTTGTGATTTGCAAAGACCTGCTGCTGTTAGACAATTGCAGATTCTTGCTGAGCAGGCGGAAGTAGATTTTCTCAATGTTATTGCAGCCGATGGAAAAGGTTATATCGTTAAGAGCCCACTTGAGCTTTCCAAACTAGCCAAAACCCAAGCAGCCGCAAACAATAATGATGTCTTGATTTTTGATACTGCCGGACGTTTGCAAGTTGATACTGACTTGATGGCTGAGCTTTTGCTTTTAGAAAAACAAGTTGCAGCTAGTTCTAAATTATTAGTAATTGATTCTTTGATTGGACAAGAAGCAGCCAATGTCGCTGACAGTTTTCATACACAAATTGGCATCACTGGAATCATGCTCACTAAGATGGACGCAGATACCAGAGGGGGCGCGGCGCTTTCTGTTGTTGAAGCAACTGGTCAACCAATTAAGCTCGCTTCAACTGGCGAGAAACTAGAAGACCTTGAGGTCTTTTACCCTGACAGAGTGGCTTCGCGCCTTCTTGGGATGGGTGATGTGCTGAGTTTGGTGGAACGTGCTGAGGAGCAAATAAACGAAGAAGAATCCAAAAAACTTGAAGCTGAGTTGATGAAAGGCAATTTCAATTATGAGACTTTCCTTGGTTTTCAAAACATGATGTCCAAGCTCGGAGATTTTGGGCAGATATTTCAGATGATGGGAATGGGCGGTATGCTCTCTCAGTTTGGGCTCAAGTCTGCTGATCAAGGTGCTGTTCTTAGTCAAACTCAAAACAAAATGGTCAAGTTTAAAATTGCCATCAATAGTATGACCAAACAAGAACGCAAACAAGTTGATTTGCTTGCTACTGACACGACAGCAAAATCACGTCGTGCCAGAATCACTCGCGGTTCTGGTCTTAAAGAAGCTGATATAGATCAACTCATAAAAGAATTTGGGCAGATGTCGAAAACCTTCAAAAAAATAGGTCCAATGATGAGCATGATGCAACAGAGTGGCGGGCAGATGGATCCAAAACAAATGATGGGGCAAATGGCTGGAGCTAGTATGTCTAAACAACAGCAAAAAGCTATGAAAGCTAAAGGAATGCTGCCTGGCAAAGCCAAGAATCCTGGTGTGAAAATGAAAAAGGGTGTGAAACCTGCAGTTAAGGGTTTTAGGGATTAAGGAACTAAATCCCCCCTCAGCAGTCTTTAAACTAGGTCCTAAAAATGGGCTTAAAAATCTTTTAGAAAAATGTCAAGTTCTGCCTTGACGACCTAGTGTTTTACATATACGCTAGGTCTTATGGAATATACACAACAAGGTTTAGTAGGGGCGGATATCAAAGTTATAGGTGCAGGCGGCGCAGGCTCAAATGCCGTAAATGGGATGATCGCAAACGGTCTAACCAATATTGAGTTTTGGGTAGCCAATACTGATAGACAAGCTCTAGAAGTTTCTCAAACTGCAAACAAAATTCAACTTGGCGAGAAATTAACTCGCGGACTTGGAGCTGGTGGAAACCCAGAAACAGGTAAATTGGCTGCTGAAGAAAGCCATGAAATTATTTCTCAAGCCATTGATGGAGCGGATATGATATTTATTACTGCTGGAATGGGCGGTGGAACTGGAACAGGTAGTGCTGCTGTTATCGCTGACGTTGCTAGAGAAAAGGGCATTCTTACTGTTGGTGTTGTAACAAAACCATTTAGTTTTGAAGGACGTCGCAGAGTTAAACTTGCGGAAGAAGGTATCAAACAACTTAGAGACAAGGTTGATGCTTTAATTGTTATTCCTAACGATAGATTATTAGAAATTACTGAACGACAAACTAGCATGACTGAAGCTTTTGCTCTTGCTGATAATGTTTTACTACAAGGTGTCCAAGGTATTAGTGACATCATTCAAGTTCCTGGTCTTATCAATGTTGATTTTGCTGATGTTAAGTCAATCATGTTCAACGCGGGTAATGCAATTATGGGAATGGGTAGAGCAAGTGGTGAAGGTAGAGCGGTTGCTGCTGCTAAGCAGGCTGTGAATTCTCCATTACTTGAGGATTCGATTGCCGGTGCAACTGGAATCATTTTCAATGTTACTGGTGGTAAAGACCTTACTCTTCATGAAGTGAATGAAGCTGCTGAGTCAATCTATGAAGATGTTAAAGAAGATGCCAATATTATTGTTGGTGCTGTTATCGACGAAAAACTTCAAGGGGAAATTCAGATTACTGTTATTGCAACTGGTTTTAAAGCAGTCGAAAAAACTGATACTCTTGCTCAAGCCACTGGTGAAAAAGAAAAAACTCCTTTTTACCTCAACTTTGGTGGTAACTTCGGTTCAGCTGCTAAAGCTAAGCCACAATTGCAAAATCAAGCTAAGACAGCAACAAGTCCAAACAATATGTTTTTCTCTAATCCAACTAGGAATGAAGAACCTGCTTTGGAAGCGCAAGTTGATACTGAAATGAAGGTTCGTTCTCAGACTAGTTCTGCTCCTGCTACTCCTGCGAGCAGCAAGTTTACAGGGAATGTTGATATTCCGGACTTCCTACGCATGAAAAAATAACTAGCTCTGGGCTAATTTCCTCAAGGACTGCGTTTTCGTCGATTTTTGACATCCTTATTGACGGCTCAGTCAACTCCGGTGTCAAAAATCTCCTCAGCCTTGTCTTTGAGAAAATTATCACCATCGCTTAGTATGCTACTTCAATCTTCTTATTACTGTTTTCTCGCTTTCATCGCGTCAAGCTTTTTTAGTCCGACAGCTAGAACTATTTTCTTAGTTGCTGGATTGCTTTTGTGGGCTATTGCGTCGTGGCGAGAGCCAACAACATTTGCGTCAATCCAAGCTGGTCTTAGTAAGGACTTACAAGTATTAAACAGGCTGTTCATTATATATATTTGTGTCAATTCTGTTCTTGCGTATATGCATGACTTGAGTATTTTTGCCTGGATCAAAACATTGCTGGGTACTTATGCTCAATGGTTTTGGGCACTTGCTTTATTGGCTGGTCTCAAGTTTGATTTTCAAAACAAAATCAGGTTAACTGTAATTGGAGTATCATCATTTACTAGTGTGCTGATCGTGTTGCAGCTGATTGGTTTAGTACCGATGGTTGGAGATTATTATGGAGTTTTGTCTCAGGCTTTTACTAGTTCTGGGATGATTTTGGTTGGTTTGTTTTTGAGCTTGGCTCAGTTTAAATCTATTCCTTCTACTAATAGACTTACTGAGAAAGCCCCCTTTACTAATGGAACTAGTGCGCCGCACCGTTCCGACAATTACCGCTTTGCTTTTGGACTAGCCTCTTTTGTGCAACTGATCGCATTATTCGCTCTAGGACAGCGTTCTGTCTGGGCAGGTTTGATTTTGTCTCTATTGTTTTATTTGATTATGACTAAGCAATATCTCAAAAAGAGTTTTTGGCTTGCCTTGGTTCTTTTGATACTAACTGGCAGTTTTGTGATTTCAAGTTCTGAGCGTGTCGGTCGTAAAGTTGAGCGTTTTGCAAATCCTCATTATTGGACTCAGGCTAACAGTATTAAAGTCAGACAAGAACTGTGGCAGATTAATAAAGAGGCGTGGCAAGCTAAGCCATTGACCGGAATTAATGAAATCATTAAGCATGAGGGATTGAGGCATGCACACAATATTTATTTCCAGCAACTTTATACTGGTGGCTGGCTTAGATTTATTGCTTGGTTGAGTTTTTATTTAGTCGCGGGATTCTTTTTGTTTCGTCGAATTACAACAGCGCCTGAGTTTTTTGCTATCTATATTGCGCTGAGTGCAGAAGGAGTTTTGGAGAATTGGTGGGGAGATAGCGAGGTTCTGAGCTTGTTTTTAGTGGCTTTGATATTGGGATTGGGGAAGAAATATAAGGAATAGCTTGAAAAACTATTTATTTAGCGCCCTGCTTGTTACAATAACAATCAGGACTAAATAATAATGTCAATCGAAGCACTTACTAGACTTAATAACTTATCAACCTTGTTTGGCCGTTATGGACAAACGCAAGGATTGCAATTACCAGATTCCGTTAAGCAACTCTCAAGTTCAGCAGGAATTGCTTTGGCGAAAGCTGTTGAGAGTATTCAAACCGAAAGCACAGCAACTACTTCACCTGCGTCTGGTGTTCGCTTGGCTTTTGCTAATTTAGGTTCAAGATTTGTAAACTATTTAAGAGATTTGCAAGAATCAGACAAAAACAAGGGTTTAGATCAAACGTTAAATAGTACACTTTTTAAATTTCCTACTTTGAAACATACACAAAGAGACGTATTGAATGCTAAGGCCAAAGAAATTGCAAGAAAAATTAAGGCTTATGATTATACTGGTGCTCATCCTAAGATATTAGAGCGTATTGAAGAGATTCATCGCTTACTCGAATGGTATCAAGAAGGTCACAGTAAAAATCTTCTTGAAAAAGAATTTGGTGTTAAAGAAGGTCAATTAGCTAATTATATTTTTGAAATGCTTGGCAAGGCTGATGAAAAACAAACCCCAGCAAGGGATATTATAATTGAATTAGCGTCTCGGGATGTACAGGGTACAAGACATGATTATGCAGGTCTTGCTACAGACAAGTCTAATCTCAAGCATCATGTTAGATTTCTTGATAAATTAGAAGCAGCTTTAGAACGTACTGATTTGCCACCAAACACTCGTAATAAATTATCTGCAATGAAGGAATATGCTTTTGCTTCAGCTGAATCATGTGTTAAAGAGATAACGGTGACACATGCAACGAGTAGACCGTCAATTTATGCATGGATTCAACGTTGGAATGAAAGAACAGCTGGAGATCCAGAGAAGTTTTTTGTCAAAGATTGGACTACGGTACAAAGACCAGTTGTAGAAGAAGCTAGAGTGTCAGCAGCAACTCTTTAAATCCAAGTTAGAATATAAGAATGTCAGTCCTGGGGCTAAGATATTTCACAGCTTTATTATTAATACTTTACTTAAGTTCTTGTAGCTTATTCCAGAAACCAATTGCAGCTGTAACTGGTGATCCACTTGCCACAGAAGCTGCTACCAAGATTTTGAAACAAGGTGGTACGGCTGCTGATGCCTTTATCACAGCGGTTTTGGTGCTTACTAACGTTGAGCCGCAAGCCTCTGGTTTAGGTGGTGGATTTTTTGCGATTTATTATGATGCCAAAGCTAAAAGAACCTATGCTCTTGACGCTAGAGAAGAGCAACCACGTAATCTAAGCCAGGATATATTTTGGGATTATTCTCGGGGCAAGCCCAAGCTGGGATGGTTTACTAGTGGCGCTAGTATTGGAGTGCCTGGAGTTGCTGATGGTATGGCTGTTTTGCATAAGCATTTTGGTAAACTTGGTCGAGACGAGATTGTTCAACCAGCACTCGCAATTGCAGAGAATGGCTTTGAAGTGACGGAGTATTTTTATATGCTCTTGCAAAAATATTCAGACTTGCATCCATGGGGAGATTATCAAATTGGTGATCAGTTTATTAATAAGGATTACGCTGGGACACTCAAGTTGCTTGCCGTTAATGGTTTTGAAGCCTTTTATAATGGGGCTTTGGCTGAAGCGATAGTCCAGCTTGGTCAGGAAGGTAAGATGCCTAGTGCCATGGATATTGATGACCTCAAGAACTATAGAGCAGTTTTTCGCCAGCCGCAAATCTATAACTACGGGCAGTATCAAATAGTGAGTATTGGTTCACCGAGTTCAGGTTCTTCTACTTTGTATCGTATTTTTGATTTGGTTTTTGCTGGTATTGATGAATATAAAGCGATTGATGCATCTTACAAAATACGGAACACAAGTTTTGGAGACGAGGATTTTACTGAAAGTGAATGTCGAGTGAAGGAAGATGCTTTTGAGAATTTGAGTGAGCTTGATAGTTTTACTAGTTCCGTTAGTGAAGAGCAAGGGGACTTTGCTAGTGAGTTGCATGAGGAAAAAGGCACCACTCATATTGCTATCACTGATCGTTATGGTAATGCAATTAGCGGGACAGTAACTATTCAGAGTGCCTTTGGCAGTGGGCGTTTGCTGCCAGGCTATGGTTTTCTTTTGAATAATGAGTTGAGTGATTTTGATCCTAAGCGCGGTAAATGTAATTCAATTCAAAGCTGGCGTAGATTACGTGCCGGTGCAATTGGACTAACGAGTGATGGGCAAGAAGCTAACAAGACTTATGGTGCTAAGAGACCAAGGTCGTCTATGACACCGATGATAGTTTTTGAAGCTCAAGCAGAACGCGAGATTGATAGTTTGGAAGCTGAGCCAGATGAAACTAATGCTGGGATATCTAGTTTGTCTAAGCCGGTTATGATATTGGGTGCGTCAGGTGGTTGGACTATTATTAATTCGGTTTATCAGGTTTTTACTAACATAATTGATAGTGATATGAATCTAGAAGCTGCAATTCAAGCTCCTCGTGTTTTTATTAAGGGTGATGGCAAGCTTTATGATGAGTCTGAACTGAGCTTTCCGACAGCCGTCAACGGCATTGTGATTAACGGCAATGATTTATCTGCCTATGCCGATAAACGCAAGAACGGTTCAGCGCAAGTAGATTTGTTTTGAAATGTTCAAGAGCAAGGCTAATGCTAAAATAATAGTGTATGCGTTACCTCTGCTTGATTCTATTATTGTTTAGCTCTTCTGCTTGTTCTAAAAAAGCTGCCCCGGTTGCTGCCGTAAAACCATTATTTGTCAAAGCAGAAGCTGCAACTACCGGTGATATAGAGCGTGCCTTTGAAACGGCTGGTGAACTGAAAGCGGATAAAGAGATTTTGGTTGCAGCTGAGCGGCCGGGGATGGTCAAAGAGATTTATGTGCGTGAAGGACAATGGGTTAAGGCAGGTCAGGCTTTGATTCAAATAGAGGGTAAGGATGTTGATGCTGATTTAAAAAAAGCACAAAGTGATTTTGCTTCTTACCAAAACCTGTTTGATCAGGGAGCTATTTCTAAACAAGAACTAATTAATTATGAAGCTCAACTGCGTAGAGTCGAGTCACAGATTGATAATCTCCAGATTAATGCAATTAGTTCTGGATTTATTGGGGTGATATATGTTGATCCTGGTGACTATGTTAAACGAGGTGATAAGATTCTGGATTTGGTTAAGATTTATCCATTGAGAGTGAGTTATTCGGTGCCAGAGAAATTGATCTCCAAAATTTTAATTGGACAAAGCGTAGAACTACGTACTGACTCAGAAGCTGGCAAGGTTTTTAATGCAAGTGTTGATTTTATTTCACCAAGAGTTGATCCTAATACTAGAGCGGTTTTAGTTCGCGGGAAAATCAATAGCCCAAGTACTAATCTCAAAGCTAATCAGTTTGTTACTGTCAAACAAGTTATTAATAGTTCTAATACGACTTTATTGGTGAGAGAAGAAGCGCTCTATCTTAATCAAGGACAGGAGTATTTGTATCTCGCGTCGTCATTGCGAGCCGAGGCGAAGCAAGCTAATGTAGAGACTCCGGAGATCGACGCGTCTGATGAACTTGTAGCCAAACGTGTAGCTGTAAAAACCGGTCAGAGACAAGAAGGCATGGTAGAAATTTTAGAAGGTATTGAAGCTGGTGACAATGTGATCTATGCTGGTTTGCATAGTATTTATCCTGGGGCTAAGTTGGTTTTGGTTAGTGACTAAGATCCTTGCTGTAATTTCATATAGTTGTTAATTGCTGTTACTGGATCGTAGTAAGAGTCAGTAGTTTCTCGCTTCACCGTTAGAAGTATGTCAAAGACATCATGATAGACATCGTCTGATTTAATCTTTTGTGTATCTGCTCCTGCTACTTCGAAATTAGAATCAAATATGAGAATAGAAAGATCGCTTATTGTCGAGAAGCTGTGATCAGCAGGGAAGTCAGCGACTATTTGGTCACTCAGTTTGTAGGCGAGTTGTTGAATATATGCCTCTGGCATTTGTTCTATCTTTTTTCTAAATGCACTTGATATTTCTGTGCGCATTTTTTCATTTGACACGAGGCTACGCGGGAAGAGACCAGCATCTAGTTGTCTATCTTCTGGCACGCTGAACTCACCAGGAATTACATTACTTGTTGTTGGACTGCTAGTTACTGCAGCAAGTCGTCTGGCAATTTCTTCTGCTTTGCCTGTGGCCTCAGTAAGACTTGTAGAGCTATCTATAAGTTGGTGACCGAGAGCATGCGTGAAGGCATGTGATACTTGCGCTGCGTTCACTCCCTTTTGTACATAAGAACTATTAGAAGGTGTTTTGTTTACTTCCATATTTCTTATCTTAGTACGCCCCAAATTGCTAAGATTGTAACAACAGCAATGAAAATCAGCTCTTTACCAGATTTAGCAATTCAAAAACCAGTACTGGCAACAGTGATGTCTTTGGTTATTGTTTTTGCAGGAGTCCTTGCTTGGACTAATTTGCCGGTGCGTGAATACCCGGATATTGATCCGCCGGTAATTACTGTGACGACGGTTTATCCTGGTGCAAGTTCAACGGTTATAGAATCAGAAATTACCGACCTTATTGAAACAGAACTTTCTGGGATTGAAGGTATCAAGTCGATGGTCTCAAGTTCAAGAGATCAGGTTAGTAGTATTGTGCTGGAGTTTGTGCTTGACCGCAATATCGATATCGCTGCTCAGGATGTGCGTGACAAGGTCGCTAGAATATCAAGGCGCCTGCCTGACAATAGTGATGATCCGGTTATTGCCAAGGCTGATTCGGACGCGCAGCCCATTATGTGGATTTTAGTTCAATCTAAGAACTTGTCTGGGAAGACCCCTCTGCAGGGTGTCGCTGAGCCTTCTCAAACAGACTCTCCTGAAAGAAACCTAATGGACTTAGCTGAGTATGTTGATCAGGAGATCAAGGATTATTTTCAAAATGTGCCAGGGGTCTCCAAGGTTATTTTTGGTGGGGAGCGCCGCCGTGCTATTCAGGTTTTGCTTGATACCAAGAAACTTGCTTACTACGGTATTTCGGTAATTGATATTGAAAAAGCATTGCGCGAGAATAATATCGAATTGCCGGCTGGTAGTATTCTCTCGAAGACCAAGGAATTTAGTATCAATGTCGATGCCAAATTAACCAAGCCCGAACAGTACGCCAATATCAGTATTAAGGATTCTCGTTTTGGCAAGGTCAAACTCAAAGATGTGGCGCAAGTGATACTTGGAGCTGAAAATGATAAGAGTTTTGTACGTTTCAATGGGCATCAGGGTTTTGGATTGGGTATCGTTAGGCAAGCTAAATCTAATACCATTCAAATCTCAGATGATGTGCATAAATTAGTCAAAGAATTGCAAAAGAAAATCCCTGAGGATATTGAACTTGCTGTTGGTTATGATGCTGCTGAATTTATTCGCTTGAGCTTGCAGGAATTGTACATGACCATTTTCCAAGCAACACTATTAGTGCTTTTGGTGATTTTTGTGTTCTTGCGTAATATCAGAAGTACTTTGATTCCTGGTTTGGCAATTCCTATTAGTCTTGTTGGTGTGATGATTGGGATTCAAGCTTTTGGTTTTACGCTCAATCAAATGACTCTCTTGGGTTTGATTATTGCAATTGGGATTGTGGTGGATGATTCGATTATTGTGCTTGAGAATATTTATAGGTATATAGAACAAGGCATGGAAGCCAAGGCTGCAGCCAAAAAGGGTGCTGAAGAAATTAGTTTTGCGGTAATTGCAACAACTCTGGTTTTGATCTCTATTTTCTTGCCAATTGGTTTTCTGTCAGGGATTACTGGTAGACTGCTGTCTGAGTTTGCTTTTTCACTATGCTTTGCTACAAGTATTTCTAGTTTTGTTGCTTTGACAATTGCGCCGATGCTTTGTTCCAAGGTTTTTGCGGTGAGCTCTTCACCCAAAGCTGATGAAAAGACAACGGCTCTCAAGAGTTTTTATTCAGGTCTTAAAATAGTATTAGAGAACTTCTTCATTCGCTTAGAGAGGTTCTATACAGGAATTCTTGATTCTGCTTTAAAGAATAAGACAAAACTAATTAGCATTGTCTTGCTTAGCTCAGTTGTTCTATCCGTCTTTCTTTTTACTAATTTGCCTAAGGACTTTATTCCAGATGAAGACAGAGGTACTTTCTTTGTGATCTTTAAGAGTACTCGCGGTAGCAATATCGGGGTGATTGATAAACAGATTCGTAAGGTAGAGTCTTTTTTGGCTACTATCCCTGAAGTGACGATGACCATTGCTGTTGCAGCCTTTGGGCGCGATGCTCCTGGTAAGGTGACAGAGGGGATTATAATTACCAGGCTCAAAACTTGGAAAGAGCGAGCCAAAAAAGTCGGAGCAATTGTTGGTCCACTTTACCCAGTATTTTTTGCGATGCCAGAGGTTTTTACTTTGCCAATCATGCCCAAGTCTGGTCCAGATAGTGGTTTTGGCTCACAGCCAATACAGCTAGTGCTCAAGTCTAATAATCTTGATTTCTTAGTTAAGGCTTCAGCGCAAATTACTCAAGCATCATTTGGCTTGCCAGCTTTGATGTTTGCTAGATCCAATTTGAGTCTTGATAAACCAGAACTCACAGTTGATATCAACCGCGACAAGGCTCAGAGTCTTGGTTTGTCGATGGAAGACATCTCTAAATCGATAGAGCTTTTGTTTACTGGAATTGATGTAACAGAGTTTAATGATAATGGTGAGAACTACAAGGTAATATTGACGGTGGCTCGCAAGGAGCGGGAGAACGTGCGCAAGATTGGTGAGTTTGCTTTGAGAAATGATCAAGGAGAGATGATTCAATTGAGTAATTTGATTACGGTAAGAGAAACAATTGGAGCTGAGGATCTTAATCATCACAATCGCAAGAAATCAGTGACTATTGAAGCATCACCCAAAGAAGGAGTTACGCCTTCTGACGGGTTGAAGGCATTAGAGACTTTGGCTAAATCCCTTATTGAAGGGATGGAGGACGTGCCGGCTGATTTTGAGATGGATTATTTAGGCACTTCTAAGGAGCTTAGAGACTCTGATGCAGCTTTGTATTTTGGTTTTATGGTTGCTCTGGTTTTTGCTTATCTATTCTTGGCGGCACAGTTTGAGAGCTTTGCCTCGCCAGTGATTGTGATGCTAACAGTGCCACTTGCGTTGATTGGCGCCTTGTTGGGTTTGTATGCTTTTCAATTCTTTCCGTGGCTTACACAAACACTCGTTGGGATTTTGGGCGAGAAATTCTTTTGGCTCAAGTTTGTTATTCCACAGTTTAAAAATATGAGCTTGAATATCTATTCTCAAGTAGGGATGATTATGCTTATTGGCATGGCAACCAAAAACGGAATTTTGCTTGTTGAATTTATGAATCAACTTCGCGAGCAAGGAATGTCAACGATGGATGCAATTAAAGAAGCAGCGCGCTTGCGTTTGCGACCTGTGCTGATGACAGCGATTTCAACGGTGCTTGGTTTATTGCCAATCGCTTTAGCGCTTGGTGTTGGTACCGAATCTAGGCAAAGTCTTGGGGTGGTGATTATTACGGGGATGACTGTTGCAACTGTTTTGACTTTGGTTTTGGTGCCTGCAGTTTATGCTGTGTTTTACGGGAAGAAATAGACCTCGCCAATGAGTATATACAAAGCGTTACGGTGTTATCACCCGGTGTTGATAGCGTAACGTTTTAGATGTGGTTGCTGAGAAATGTCTTACGATGCTCTTTAGTTAAACCATGTTCTTGAATGGCTAGCATGTGTTTTTTGGTGCCGTAGCCGACATTTGTGACCCAAGCATACTCTGGTTGTGAACTGGCTAATCCTTTCATATAATCATCGCGCTTGTCTTTTGCAAGGTTGCTAGCCGCCGCAATCAAACTACTATGTGAGTCACCCTTGACTATGCTTTTTTGTCTGATGATGATCTCGTTTTTCTCAGCTTTGAGTTGCATGTGAGTTTGTTTACAATCAAGCCCAAGCTCAAGAAAACTAAAATCCACAATCTTGCGTTTTTTAAAGATCTCTCTACTAAGCTCTGCTAGGTTTTGGATGGTCTTATTGCCATCAACTAGTAAAAGAATTTCATCTGGGTAACGATGATAAAGATCAAGATGTTCTTGAACGATATTGATGAGATTCTCGGTCATAGAACGCCAAATTGCTTTGACTATGCCGTGCTTGTCGATATATTTAGCACTTTGCATATTAGTTGAATGAAATAGATGTTGATCGGCACTGAAATAAGGCAGGTCGAGTAAAGCCTTGCAGAGTGCTTTGCGTTTGGATTTGAGGACTTTTTTACTGTCATCCAGCAAAAGTAGAGAGCTAATCTCTTGGACATTTTGCAATTCTTCTTCAACATTGGTTTCGTTGATGATTGTTTCAGCGTAATAACGGTCCCTGTTATTGAGTGAAATGAAATCACCACTCATCAATTGACCTGATCTTTTGACATCATTTAAGAGGTCTTGCTTTTCAGCGTAAAAACTAGAACAAGAGTATGCACCAGTACAAACTGGTCCAGCAACACAACCTCTGCCAACCTCATCAAAGCCAATAATGAGAGTGCCTTCAGCTAAATCCAAATAGAGATCCTCATCAAAGCTAATTAAACGAGAAAAGTTTTCAAGGTGTTTGCCTGAATAGAGTTGCTGATAGTTCTTGCGAACTTTGGGCTTGGTGGAAGTAAATAATTTTTTACGTCGTTTCTTCTTTTTGGTTTTTGCCAGACTCATATGATTTTGCTAATTCTAAACGGCTGCCACTAAAGAAATCAAGAAAAAGTTCTTTGAATTCTTTGGAGCAATTGTGTCCGCAAACAATTGTACAAGATCTAAGTAGTCTTACATATTTTCTAAATATCTCAAATTCTTCACCCTCTAAATCGCTGTCTTTGCAGGCAATAATTTCACCTCTGGCAGCACGTAGGTAGCGATCACTCTTTTGAAGTCTAGTAATACATTCTTTGAGATTGGAAGCTAAAGCCTTAGATTTGAGTGAGATTTCAGCGAGTACAGGTTCAAGCTTGGCGAAAAGCTCGTCATCATATTTTGCTAAATCTTGATTTAATATCTCAATATTCATGTTGTTACAAATCTGCCAGTTAGCTGGTATCCTTTAGGTATATGAAGATATCATATTTAGGTCCAGAAGGTTCATATACTCATATTGCAGCCAAACAAGCGTTTAATGGGGCGGACTTGGTGCCAAGCTCAACTATTACTAATATAGTTCATGATCTTGCTGTTGGTTTGGTGGATAGTGCGATTGTGCCTGTGGAGAATTCTATTGCTGGCGGTGTTGCTGAGACTATCGAGGCTTTGCAGCAGTCTGAAGATATTTATGTGGTACATGAATATATTTTGCCGATAGATCATTGTTTGCTGGCTTTGCCTGGTTTTGATAAAAACAAACTTGCCCAGACTCAAAGAATTAGAGCCCATCATATGGCTTTAGGTCAGTGCATGGATTATATTCGGAGTAATTTACCAAATGTAGAAATCTTGCCAAGCTCGAGTAACAGTTCAGCAGCCAAGGCACTCAAAGCCAATGAAGCAGAGAATCCTAATCAAGTTGTTATTGCAAGTGAGCTTTGTGCGGAGATCTATGGACTTGAGGTTTTAGAAAAAGCAATTAATGATAGTAATATTAATGAAACTCGTTTTTGGATTTTGTCCAAAAAACTTGAGGACTTTAAGCCTGAAGTAAAAAACAAAACCACGATTTTATTCCAAACAAAAGATGAGCCAGGTAGTTTGCAGGTTGTACTTAGATTATTTGCCGTAAACAATGTCAATTTGAGTCGTATTGAATCAAGACCGGCAAAGAAAAATATAGGAGAGTATTTGTTCTTGGTTGATTTTGATTTGCACAAAGAAGACCCGCGCTATGACACGCTTGTGCGTCAAGTAAGGCAGCATTTTAGTTATTACAAATGGTTAGGATCGTATTCTCAAGTTTAATATGTCTAATTTTCGTTATCGCAGCATACAAATACTCATTGCTTTAGCATTTCTTGCTATCTTGGGACGTTTATTTCAATTTCAAATTCTTAATGGGCAAAAATATTCTGCTTACATTAAGCGCTATGGACAGACCTACAAAATTAGTCCTGCAAGAGCAGAGATTGTTGATCGTAACGACAAAGTACTTGCTTTGGATTTGATGAAATATACACTTGAATATAATCCCGTGACTACTAGTGAGGATAGAGGCATGCTTGCTTTCAAACTAGAGCAAATGATTGATTTGAAAGATCCAGAAGATCTCAATGCTAGTTATAGTAAGACTCTTGCGCATGGTTTGAGTCGCGAACAGGCAAACAAAATTAGGAAGCTTGATTCCAAATTATTATACTTGCGTCAAGTTAGGCGCAGATTTTATCCACAAGATGAGCTGGCTTCTCATGTGCTTGGCTATGTTGATCTTTATGGACAAGCAAGGCAAGGTATTGAAGCTGACTATCAAAAGAGATTAGAAGAAGACTCAGAGAACAAGCTTAGATTGAGCTTGGATTCTCGCTTGCAAGTTTTTGCCGAAACAGAATTAAAGAAGCGAATTGCTGAAACGAAGGCGGCAAGAGGGACTGTTTTGTTAATGGAAGTTGCTACTGGACAAATGATGGCAATGGCTACTAGCCCAGGATTCAATCCTAATAACTATTTTGATTTTAGTTTGTCACAAATTAAAAACTGGCCTTTGGTTGATGTCTATCAACCGGGTTCTATTTTTAAGATAGTGACAGTGGCATCTGCCCTAGAGTCTGGGACTATAGATTTGAGTCATCGTTTTGTAGATGAAGGCTTTTTGGAGATTGATAAATGGAAAATCAAAAATCATGAATACAAACTAGGTAAGACTGAGGCTGAGGAATTGAATCTGCAAAACTTGTTTGAACGATCAAGTAATACTTTTGCTGCACATCTGGCACTAGCAATGGGTCCTAAGGTTTTTCATGATCAGATTAGCAAGTTTGGCTTTGGGCAAAAAACGGGGATCGAATTAAGTGGGGAGTCCAAGGGTATTTTGCTTAAGCACAAAAAATGGCGTAAGTCCGATACTGCAACTACAGGCATGGGTCATGGTGCCATTTCTGTTACTCCGTTACAGTTGCTGGCAGCAGCTAATGTCATTGCCAATGACGGTCATTGGGCTAGACCGACTTTGTTTCTTGATTCTAAACAGCCGTTGGCTGAAGAGCTTGAACCAATTATCAGTGCTGAGCATGCTTATAGTATTAGAAATCTTTTGGCAAGAGCCATTGATCACAATTTGAAATTCAAATCTAGCGTGGCTGGACGTGTTGATAATTTGACGATAGCTGGTAAAACTGGCACAGCAGAGAAAATCAAAGCAGGTGGAGGCTACTCCAAAAAAGAAACAGTCGCTTCTTTCTTAGGTTTCTTCCCGGCTTATAATCCAAAATATATCGCCTTAGTTGTAATTGATGATCCCAAGACTGATGGTCGTTGGGGTGATACTGTGGCTGGACCTTTGTTTAACAAGATTGCTGCTTACACTAGAGACTTGTATTTATAAGGGTCGTATCCTGTCATCTGACATTTCAATGTATTACAAACGATCTTAATTAGTGATACACTGAAATGTCAGATGACAGGATACGACCCTGTTTGGCGCAGGAAATCTTCATGTGCATTTTTATTGGTGTAGTTGGTAACGCGCAAATAAGCTGACCAAGGTATTTGATTTTCGCTTGCAACTTTGGCTATACCGTAGAGCTCCATGTTTTCTATAATTGCGTCTGTTTGATAATGTTTAATAATTTGTTTGGAGATAGTCTCGTCTTGAGTGATTTCAAGACTTGAGAGGCATAAAATATTCTTTGAATCTGGATGACTGGCGTGAAGAATAGGATAAATATCTTTGATAGTGTAGCTAAGTCCTTGAACTGATCCGAGATTTAAAAGAGCTGCAGCACTAACTATGATTTGCTCGCCAATCTTGATATTTTGGCTATAGGCACCGGCTGTGCCAGTAAAGATGATTTCGGAGATATCGTTTCTTGATTGAAGTAGTTTAGAGAGATTGACAGCTGCTTCAAGATAGCCAATGCCAAGTACCTCTAAAATATGGGTTTTACTGGTTAAATAGGGCAAATCCGCTGGATTCTCTGCTAGTTCGTTTTTGCAGGCTGCGCAAATAAGGCTTGTCATCAGATTAATTCTAGCTTATTTCTCTATTAGATTAAAGCTTCTAGGGCAGATGACCGATATAAAAATTAGAGCTTGTTTACGGCGGGTTCTAGAGGGTCAATAAGACAACAAGTCCTGATGGTGTGCAACAGAGCACTAGCTTGGCTCATAGGCTAGGGATTTTACAGGAAGTTTAGATGGAAGTTTCTCAAGTAAGCAAGATGCTCGCATACAGTTTTGTATCAGAGTTGATTAATAAAAAGAAAGTCAAGAGCAATGGTCGTCTTGTTGCTTCTGATGAGGTAAGTGAAGAAGCGTTTGATATTTCCGAGATGAGTTTTGGTGATCTTGAAACATATTACAAAAATGTTCTAACTATCATTGAAGATACTCCTGAAATACGAAGTTCCTTAGTTGATTCAATTAAGCGTGCTCAAGAAGATGGTGAGGATCTAAACCTACGTTATCCAGCTAAATTAATTGCACAGGAAGAATCTTTGCAAAAACAGTTATTTATGTGAGTATTTCTGAAGCTGTAAGCTTCAGAAATACTCATCGCGTCGTAGCGTAGTGAAGACGGATAACGTCTCTCTGGTGCTAGAATAGAAATGTGCTCAAAATAGCCCACCTCTATCCCAAACAACTCAATCTCTATGGTGATGGGGGTAATATCATGGCTTTATCCAAGCGCCTTGAGTGGCGTGGCATTGATTTTCTCGTTGATCAAATTGATCTTGATGACGAAAAGAAGATAGCTGACTACCATTTATTTTTTATTGGTGGCGGGCAAGATAGTGGTCAAGAGCTTGTCGCCTTTGATTTACTCAAGCGTAAGAAAGAGCTAAGTGATTTTATTGAAGCTGGCGGGGCTGCTTTGGCTATTTGTGGTGGCTATCAATTGCTTGGTAAGAGCTATGAAACTAGTGATGGTTCTATTATGCAAGGACTGGGGATTTTGGATTGTGAGACTAGGGCGCCAAGTTCTACTGCCAAGTTTCAAGATAGATTGATTGGTAATGTAGTTGCTGAGCTTTTACTGGATATTGAGCCTAAGACTCTTGTTGGTTTTGAGAATCATTCTGGCAGAACTTATTTGGGTGAAGGCGCAAAGCCCTTGGCTAAAGTCATAAAGGGATACGGCAACAACGGTGAGGATGGCTACGAAGGTCTAATTTATAAGAATTTAATTGGGACTTATTTACATGGCAGTGTCTTGCCAAAGAATCCACATTTGACAGATGAATTATTAAGAAGAGCAATTGCTTTTGCCGGACTGGAGCTTGAACTCAAGCTATTGGATGATCAAATCGAAACCAGAGCGCATGAGGCTTTGCTATGACCTACTTGATTGAAGCTGATGACTTGGTTGCAACAGTGCCTGGGACTTTGACATTGAAAGATTTGGATAGTGATTTAATTCAACAGTGTTTAATTTCTACTTTGCTTGCTCCAGCTCATTATACAATTGCACAAATCTTGGCAGAGGATTGGGGACATGACGCTAGGCAGGTTCTGGGACTTGGTTTGAAACATGCCAGTGGCTTGCATACCAAAACCGGCGGCAAGGTAATCAAAAATGTATCTGGTTATGATTTGAGTAAAATATATTTAGGTAGTTGCGAATCCTTGGCAAAGATTGAAACAGCAAGTTTGCGTTTGGAGAAACTACCATTATTGATTTGTGAATTGAGCTTGAAGCTTGAACGAGAACTTGATCTTGACTTGATTGTTTTTTTGCACAAAATAGCGACGATGGATTTTGATGAGAGTTTTGATGTGGAATTAAATATGCTCGGTGAGATCAAGTTGAGTTTTACTGCCACAAGTAAAGAACTCATGGCTTTGAAACAAGCTCGCTTGGCTAGAAGGCTAGAAGGTTTTTGGGATCATGAACTTAGTTTGGATTTTGTGGTACAGCCTTATAAAAAACAATACCCCAGTACTGATTTAAGGATTGAAATTCATGGAGTTTTGACGACTTTGCTCAATACCGCAAAGTCATTAGGGCAGCCTTGTCAGATCTACCCCAAGAGAGGCTATCTACTGTTAGAGTCTTCTGTCCAGAATTTAAAAAAGCTAGATGATTGTTACTACTATGTTTATCCCAAGACCGATGAAAACAAAAAACTAGAAACCCAGTTGAACGATACTGATAACGCAGAGTTGGATTTATTCAAACAACTCCAAAAGGATTTTGCTTAATGGACGCAGCGACGATTAATGAAACGATTAAGGCTTGTATTCATTGCGGTATCTGCCTGCCAGCCTGCCCGACTTATCAGGTAACAGGTAATGAAGGACATTCGCCGCGTGGAAGATTGTACTTAATTAATGATCTCTTGACTAATGAGACTGGAGCCAGGGAAGATGTCGTTGAGTATTTGGATGGCTGCCTTGAATGCTCCGCCTGTGAAACGGTCTGTCCATCAGGTGTTGACTATGTCAATATTCTTGAATATGCTCGCCATGAATTGGGTCTGAGCAATTACACTAAGGGCTTTATGGCTGCTGTTAGACGCCTGGTGTTCCAGTATTTATTGCCGAATAGAGTCTTGTTGAATCTGGCAAGAGTGATGGGGCGTTTTTTGCCTTTGCGGTTATTCAATAAGCTAGCGCCGGGTTTTGATTTTGAATACAAAAAAATCAAGACGGATTATATTTATAAATCTCAAAGTCGGACTTCGCGGACAGTCTCCATGCCACTGGGTTGTGTAATGGATACGATTTATAATGATGTGCATTGGGATAGTATTCAAGTACTCAACGCTTTTGGTTATGATGTCTATATACCTGAAACTCAGTGCTGCGGTGCTCTTGCTTATCATAGTGGTGAAAACAAACTTGGTGAAAAACAGCTTGAGGAAACCACGTCGATACTAGCTAAGCATCAGTATCCAGTAGTAATGAACTCAGCGGGTTGTGGGGCTTTTATTAAAAATCATTCTGATTTAGAATCGATGGATTTAATTGAGGCTTTGAAACAAGCACCGTCATTGCGAGGAGCAGACGCGGCGCGGCAATCTAACGCAGGGGACTGGATTGCCACGCACTCTTTGAGTGCTCGCAATGATGAAATAATTTATGCCGTTTACCACCCTGCCTGTCATCTCAATCATAAGCAAGGAGTCTCGCAAGACTATGTTGAATTGTTGAAAAGAATCCCAAGTTTGGAATTAATACCACTACATGAAGCAGACCTTTGTTGCGGCTCGGCTGGATTTTAT
Source organism: Candidatus Melainabacteria bacterium (assembly GCA_018695135.1). Classification (GTDB taxonomy): domain Bacteria; phylum Cyanobacteriota; class Vampirovibrionia; order LMEP-6097; family LMEP-6097; genus JABHOV01. Next base: position 63,207 of record JABHOV010000059.1, read on the forward strand.
AATTTAATTCAAAGCAAGCTTGCTGGTGAGATTGGTAAACGTAAGGCAGAGAATATTACATCGTCATTGCGAGCGTTAGCGAAGCAATCTAATGCAAGATCCAAGGGCGCGGCAATTAAATTCTCTGTATTAGATTGCTTCGCTAACGCTCGCAATGACGTGATTGTACTTACTGCAAATCCCGGTTGCATGTCTCAAATCCAAGCTCACTTGGGTGATGAATATCAAGTTATGCATCCTATTAGTTTGATTAAGCAATACTTGAATTAGTCGTTTGACAAAAACTCCTAGCCACCTTAGCTATATTACCCGCTCCCACTATAAATAAATAATCGCAGTCTTGTAAATGTCCGTCTTCTCTCTCGTTTTCGCTCCGCTTCGACGCGATGAAACTTTCAATACCAGGTCTCAGAGCAGCTACCATATCAGCATGATTACCTTGGCTAGTAGCTCTTGTATCTATCGGTGCTAAGAACTGCACATTGGTTTTATTAATTGCAGCAACCAGTGAAGCCGAATCAACACCATTGATATGCTGACTACGAGCTACATAAATATCAGCAATCAAACAAAGATGCGGTTCAGGAAATTCTTTGAAGACTTCTATAAAATCATTCCAAAATTGTTGAGTACGTTCTGGGTGATGTGGTTGATATACAAAAACTAGTCGTTTGGGATTGAGGCTTAGAACTCCTTCTAACAGTGCTCGCAGTTCGGTGGGGTGGTGGGCGTAGTCATCATATACACGAATGCCGTTATAGTCTGAATTGATCAGTTCAAAACGGCGCTTGATGCCATTAAAAGATTGAAGAGCTTTAATTGCAGCTTCTGTGTTAAGCCCTAGTGCCTCTGCTGCTTTGATGCAACCCAATGCATTGAGCTTATTGTATTCACCTGGCATTGTTAATTGAATGTCGTAGTCATTTAATTCAGAACTTGAATATCTAATCAAAGTCTTTCCACTCGATTGCTTCGCTTCGCTCGCAATGACGTATTCCTTGAGTAACGCATCATCCATATTAACAACAGCAATTTCTGCACTATCAAGAAATTTATAAAAACAATCACGAATCTCATTCAGTCCACCAGGATAGTTCTCAAGATGGTCTTCTTCAATACAAGTAACCAAGGCTAGATATGGATTGGTAATGGTAAAGCTCTTGTCGCTTTCGTCACCCTCGAGCACAAAATACTCTCCAGAACCTGCTTTGGCATTACTCTGATAATTCGATAGAATTCCACCTACTGCAAAACTAGGATCAAAACCAGTCTCAACTAAAATATGTGCAAGCATCGCTGAGCAAGTGGTTTTGCCATGAGTGCCCGAGATGACAATTTGTTTGTGTCCTTGAGATAAATAATTCAGCATATCTCTGCGGTGCCAAACAGGCAAGCTGCGAGATTTGAGTTCGAGGTAATCAGCATCACCGATACCAATTGCAGTACTGCGCACTACTAAGTCAATATCATTATCGAGTGGATCATTCTCTGTGTAACTTAAATCACTTTTAGAAATTTTGACCTCTGGTTTTTGCTGAGCAAGGATTTTAACCAGTGCAGACATACCGATGCCTTCGGCACCTAAAAATCTTGCATGTTTAAATCTCTCTTGAGACATAAGCTAGAGTTTACACCATATTTGGATGAGATTATCTTGTCAAGATCATTAAAATAGTTACTTTGTATAAGGATGGAGACATCTTCTACAAGAAATCTTGCTGGACATTTAGATAATTTGAGAAAATTAACTCAGGGAATACAGTCTCTGCCTATAAGCTTAGAGCAAACACTTGATCAAGTTGAAACGGAACTAGATATTGCAGATCCAGTGGATCGAGCTTCAGCCAAGGCCATAAGAGAAGCGTATTTTTCCTTGCTAGAAGCATGTGGTATTCGGTTAGACGGGGAAGTTACCGAGGATCAATTAGTTGATGCAGAAGCTAATCTTGCTGATCAGTTAAATGAGCAACATGGACAAGTATTAGAACAGTTGCAGCGTATGTTTCAGTTTGCTCCAAAATTGCAAGAACTAAGTAGTGCGGCCCTTGGAACTATTATAAGTGAAGATGCAAACATGCTTACTCCTCCAGAGACCAACTCTAGTGCTCAGTTTACTTTGGATATTAGTTCTGAACTTGAATTGACAACTGCTTATATGGGCAAGGGAAACATCACCCAGTGGATGACTAGAGCCAAACCATCTAACAAAGCTCTTGCTAATTATCATTTTGTAGAAGTTCAAAACTCTAATGATGCATCTAGCAAATCTGCTTTGGTTAATTTACTTTCAACGATGACTGGCACTGAGAAGAAAAGTTTTGTGAGTGATCAAGTGCGTTTGGCAGAAGCCAAGGCTGATAAATTAATTCAGCAGTTCTTTTATGCAAGGATCGGTGCGTTACGATCAAGGTCTGTTACTGATGATCAGATCAATCGTTGTGACGTTGAGTTTGATATGAAGATAGATCAGAATATTTATAATACTTTGAATCACCGTGTCGTGATAAAGCATGAAGACAAGCATAAGACCTTGCGTCGTTTGTGCTTCAATCAAATGATTATTCCTCAATATCGGGACTGCCAAGCTGATTTAGAAACAGCGATCGTGGATCTGCGTTTAGTTCAGTATATGGATAAAGCACTGGTAACAACTAGTTCTGTCGATGAACTAACTGTAATGTTAAATTCATTTGATGATCAGAAATCACAGCTTAAACAGCAGTTGTTTCGACCAGTAGCTGCTGATCCTGTTATTAATTTGAACGAAATTAATCTCAATGATTTACGAGATTTCTTGTTTCTGGATGAATGAAATTATACTAAGCAGTAAGAGCTTTAATCTTGGCGGCTAATCTAGATTTGTATCTAGCAGCGGCATTGAGATGAATAACTTTGCGTTTAACGGCTCTATCAATTCTTGAAAACGCTTCTGGCAATTTTGCAAGAGCTTCTTCACCATTAGCAGCTTCTATTGCTTGACGAACAGCTCTAATGGCCGTACGCATACTTGATCTAACAGTGGCGTTATTGATTCTGTTGCGTTCTGCTGTTTTTACTCTTTTCTTTGCTGATTTTATGTTTGGCATAGTGAAAAAGATTGTATCACATAGGGTCGTATCCTGACATTGGACATTTGCTACACTATATATTATCCGCTGGGCAAAGTTATTTAACTAAAATGTCCAATGTCAGGATACGACCCTACTATGGCACAACCAATCTGCATTTTTGAACCTGAACAATACGACCTTATTCGTGAGGCTGGCAGGCTAGCTGGCGAGGCTTTGCATCGGTCTGGAGCGATGGTCAAGCCTGGTGTAACGCCACTAGAGCTTGATGAATTTGCCGAGACTTGGATTCGCGAGCAGGGGCATATACCTACCTTTAAGGGATATATGGGTTTCCCTAATACTTTATGCATGTCTATTAACGAAAATATCGTTCATGGTATCCCAAACACCAAACCGCTTAAAGAAGGTGACATCGTTAGTATCGATGTTGGTGTTACGGTTACAGAGAAATTTAAGGCTAAGGATTTTACCTATGTTGGTGACAATGCTTTTACTTTCCCTTGCGGGGAAGTCAGTCCTAAAATCAAACGCTTGCTAGAACATACTAATGAAGGACTTTGGGCCGGAGTTGATGCGATTGCAGCAGGTAATCACATTAGTGATATTTCCAAAGCAGTTGAGTCTATTGCTACAAGACAGCGTTATGGCAATGTCGAGGAGTTTGGCGGCCATGGAGTTGGACCAAAGTATCATTGTGAGCCTTTTATCCCCAATTTTGCAGGATTTTTTGATGACTATCACGACACCGAGATCTTGGTTGGAATGGTCCTAGCAATTGAGCCAATGTACAATATTGGCGTTTCTGATATTTTTAAACACAAGGATGGTTGGACAATTACAACAGCAGACCGCAAGCCATCAGCTCATTTTGAGCATGAAGTCTTGGTTACCAAGGATGGTATTGAAGTAATTACTGATGTGCGCAATACAAGAAACTGGAAGCCTGAGTAGGCTTCCAGTTTCGGTTGCGTTTACTACGTAAACTGGTTGTGGCACTTCGTGCCTGGTTGCGCTTCGCTGTTTCTTATAGTTTTGTCCTTAGAGGCAGGAGCTTTAGCTCCGCAAGCAACGAACGATAGTGAGCGCAACCAGGGAGCGAAGCGACCATATGCTATTATGTCAAAGAAGTGGCTAAACAAATCATAGAAATGGAAGGCGTAGTAATTGAAACTGTTCAAGGCGCTAAGTTCGTGGTTGAATTAGAGAATGGTCACAAGGTTTTAGCTAATATTTCAGGTAAGATTCGTAAGCACTATATAAAGATTCTCCCAGGAGACAAGGTTAAGGTGGAGCTTACTCCTTATGACCTCAGTGTTGGAAGAATTACCTTTAGAGCTGGTAATAGACGTCCGCCACCGACAGCGTAAATATAGTTTTTGCTGATAGAACAACGATTTTTCTGAGAGTGTCGGAGCTTTAATATTGTTTTAATGCCAGAATACCCGTAAAAATAATTAAAAATTAATAGTAGCAAGGTTCGGCGTGATAAGATCTTGGACTTCGCCAGGAGGCAATACCATGAAAGTCAGATCTTCAGTAAAGAAAATATGTAACAGTTGCAAAGTCATTAAACGACATGGCAGGGTCATGGTGATTTGCGAGAACCCAAAACACAAACAGAGACAAGGATAATTTAGAATATAATGGCCAGATTAGCAGGAATAGATTTACCAAACAAACGTATCGTCATAGCATTGACGTATATATACGGTATTGGATTGGGCACCTCCAAGAAACTCATCGCAGATGCAGGCTTGGACGAGAGTAGTAGAGCTCATGCTTTAAGTGAGGAGGACCTTAATAAATTAAGAGACCAAATCAAAAAAATTCAAGTAGAAGGTGATTTACGTAGAGAAGTTGGACTTAGTCTTAAACGTCTTATCGAAATCAACTGTTTTAGAGGTCAAAGACATAGACGCGGGCTACCATGTCGTGGTCAAAGAACTAAAACCAATGCTCGTACCCGTAGAGGCAAGAAACGTATTGCTGTAGCAGGTAAAAAAGTAGCAGGTAAGAAATAATAGGATAATTTTATGGCACAACCAACAAAGACAAAAGTTAAAGGCAAGAAAAAAGCAAAGAAAAATATCGTTAACGGTATTGCTCATATTAGCTCTACCTTCAATAACACCATTATTACAATCACTGACGCGGCGGGTAATGCTTTATCTGCAGGATCAGCTGGTAATGTTGGTTTCAAAGGATCTAAAAAAAGCACTCCGTTTGCAGCTCAGTTAGCAGCAGAAGGTGCAGCACGCAAGGCCATTGAGCGTTGTGGTTTGCAAAAAGTAGAAGTAAGAGTGAGTGGTCCTGGAGCTGGTCGCGAGACTGCTACAAGAGCATTACAACTATCAGGTTTGCAAATTACTGCAATCGCTGATGTAACTCCATTGCCACACAATGGGTGCAGATCACCTAAGCAACGTAGAGTCTAAATTTAACCGAAGGGAGCAACCAATATGAACATTGAATTAAAAATCGCAGTCGAAGAACAAGCACAAGAAGATGGAACCATCAAAGGTAAGTTAGTCTTACATCCACTTTATAGAGGCTTTGGCCACACAATGGGTAACTCAATCAGAAGATTGTTACTAGGTAGACTTAAGGGCTACGCTGTAACTCACATCAGAATCGAAGGAGTTAACCACGAATTCACTTCTCTAGATGGAATTTCTGAAGATACACTTAACATCATTCTTAACCTTAAGCAGTTAGTTCTTAAGATGCATACAGACGAAACTCGTACTTTGAGTCTTAGCACTACTACTGGTGGTATTGTAACTGCAGCACAAATTCAATGTCCTAGTGACGTTGAGATTATCAACAAAGATCTTGAGATTGCTACTTTAACTGAAGGCAGCAAGCTCAATTTAGAAATCCTTGTTGGAAGTGGTTATGGTTATGTACCTTCTGAGGATCATGACAAAGGTCAATCAGTTGATATGATTCCTGTTGATTCTTTATACATGCCAATCAAAAACGTTTCATACGCTGTTGAACCTATCAGTACAACTGGTGAGACATCTAGATTCGACAAATTGATTATGGACCTTTGGTCTGATGGATCAATTTCTATCAATGAAGCTATTGGACAAGCTGCAGCTCAATTGGTTGAGTTGATGAACCCATTGATCAACTACACTGGTCAAAAAGTCGGAGTTATCAAAACAGTTGATGAGACAGTTGAAGAAGAAACTAAAGCTGAAGACAATGCTACTAATGTAAGTGTTGAAGAGCTTGAGCTTTCAGTTAGATCTTATAACTGTTTGAAGAGAGCGAATATCAATAGTCTTTCTGATTTACTACAACTTAGTGATATTGATTTAATGAATATCAAAAACTTCGGTAAGAAATCAGCAGAAGAAGTTTTAGACAAATTAGAAGCTCTAGGCTACACACTTCGTGGTAAGCCAAGAGGCGAAGCTGCTCTTGCTGCTGGATTTGCACTTAGAAGTTAATTTCATAGGAAAATATAATGAGACACCAAATAAAGAAAAATAGAATGAATAGACCTGCCGATCAGCGTAAAGCTGCTCTAAGGGCTCTTGCAACATGTTTACTTCGTGAAAAACAAATCAACACTACTATGGCTAACGCCAAAGCAGTTGCTCCTGAAATCGATAGATTGATTGGACTTGCTGTTCGTGGTGATCTTCACGCTCGTCGCCAAGTTGCTTCTTTTATTTATGATAAAGATGTAGTCAAAGATTTATTTGCCAATATTGCTGAAAGATATAAAGAACGTAAGTCTGGTGGATTTACACGTATTGTCAAAGATGGTTTCCGTCGTGGTGATAATGCGCCTAAAGCAATCATTCAACTAGTCTAAAACTTGCTCTGAGAACTCGATAACTTCGTTACGCTCGCCCTAATAAGTCATCATTGACGGCTCAGTCAACTCAGCCTTATTAGAACTTCGCAAGCCTCGTTCTCGAGACCTCATAGCAAGTTTGGTATTCGGGTAATGAAAGTACGAAAACTAACAACAGATTACTTCAACCAAGTACATGATCTGATCAAGTTTTATTCTGAGCGTCGTTTGATGTTGCCACTTAGTCTTGATGAGCTTTATCATAGAGCGCAGGCTTATCGAATTATTGTAGGGGACAGCGATAGACATCCTGCAAAACAAGGTTTTGCTAGTGATGTCGCCACAAAAGAGGTCGGAATCATGCGGAGCATGTGTTCCGCTAAGGGAAATGAGTTAGACCTTGGCAAGAAGCCTATGGGGACAGTCCTTGCTTGCGCTCATCTCGATATTTTTACACCACAACTCGCTGAAATCAAAAGCCTTGCTGTTATTGAAACGGAGCATGGTAAAGGCTATGGTAAGACTTTAGTCATGGATTGTGAGCAAGATGCCAAGGCTATTGGTATCAAGAAGCTTTTTGTCTTAACTTACCAACAGGATTTTTTTACTAAGCTCGGTTACCAGGTTGTTGATCGTAATACTTTGCCTGAGAAGGTCTATAAAGAATGCATCAAATGTAGCTATTTCGATGATTGTAATGAAATTGCGATGGTTAAGAGCCTCTAGATAAGAGTGTGATATAATGTGTATTAATAGTTCCAGGGACTATTTGGGTGCAGAATGGTTATCAAATTTGACGGTGAATATGCTGATTATGGTGAAGGTTTTGAAAAAACCGGTAATAGTCGTCGCAAATTTAAAGGAAGTGAAAAGTCTACAGGCAGTCAAAAAAATCGAGAGGGAGATAGAGCATCCAAAAGAGTGTCTCATCGATCTAGTGGAGCCGCAAAGCAAAGAACTGAACGAGAAATAGAAAGCCATTTTATACAACTAACAAAAACAGCCCAAAAGATATGGAAGCCATTATTGTCCAAAGTTGACAGACAGGCAGAGTTTTGGAAGGAGATAGAGGAAGGTCATAGACCTACTAAATTTGAGGCTACTAAAGCATCAGAAAGAGCATTTATTACAGCAGCCAAATATTCAAAATTCTTTTTGCAAAATCATTCAGGTTTAAATATCAAGAATTTGGGTGCATTGATGAAAGGCTTTGGTGCTTGTTCTTACGATTATGACGCTAGTGATCCTAGGCAGTCAACTGAAGTCAGAGCTTTCTTGCATGAGTTAGAGCGGGTTTTGCCAGGTATTAATGAAGTAGATTCGCACAGTTTATCTCATATCATTTATAGCTTAAGTAATTTGGATAATAGTGATATTCCTAAATCTCTTGTTACAGAGTTGGCGAAGAAAGTTGAAGAATCTCCGGATAACTGGTCTTTGTTAGATGTTTCAATGGCGCTTTTTGGTATTAAGACGATAGCAGATGATGAGGTTCAAGATATTTTTAATATGATTGTCTCCAAATTGACTCACCAGTCCAAGCTAGATATTGATGCAGCAGGTTTGATCAAGGCTATAAAGGATAGACCACCGGCACTTATAAAAGACTTGTCGGATAAATTACAACAGCTCTTGACACAGAGCGTGTTTAATCAAATGTCTGAAAAGGATTTAGCCAATACTGCTGATGCTATAGCTGGTTTACCTGAATCTGCTTGCCCTGAGTTGTTCCAGCGTGTGTGGTCACAATGGCAGCGCGTTGAGTCTCCAGCCATATTAGCTTCAATGCTGCATTCATTTACTAAATACAATGACAATACTAGCTGCCAGTATGTCAAAGAGATAGCTAACAAGATCAGCGAGGCAGAAAAGAATTTTACGACTATCGATATAGCGAGATGTTTTATAGGCTTGAAAGCAAAAACGTTTTCAGGCATGGATGCTTTTATTATTGATTTGACACAAGCTTTAAAGAAAGTTGCCCATCAATTAGATCCTAAGAGATTTGGGCAGATTCTTAATGCTTGTCTTTCTTTTTGTCCAAAGAGTTATGCAGAGTTGTATCAAGTTCTTGCTGATGCCTTAAGCAGCGGCTTGAAGATAAGCATTCCTAGTATTGTATCTTCAGCAATGTTGGGACTTTTAAAAAAAGATCCAGCAATGGTTGAACCATTATTACAAGAGCTAGAGAAACAACTTGATCAGAATATTAATTCAATGGGATTAGTTGAGATCTCAGATATTTTTTATGCTTTGACTTATAATACCAGTGCTACTGCAACAAGCATTAGAAGCAAACTTAAGACAAGATTGGAGACTGTAGTTAATGCGAATTTGGGAATGTCACCGGCAGAGGTTTATAAAGCTCTCTCTAAGATTTGTTATGGCGCACGTTTTGATGATCGACATCTAGCAGTAGCTACTAGTGTATTGTCTACAATGTTGCAATCAGACCAGGAATTACCTACTGAAGCTATTACATATGCTGCTATTGTAAGTGGTTTGCGCTTGAATCCCTCAAAGCACTCTGCTTTGCTTGATATCTTAGAGCAAAATCCATTGAATAACAAAGATGATCAAGCCTTGTTATTAAGAGAATTAGTGCTCTTGCAGTTTGCTGGCAAGGGCAAGATTGCTTGTGAGGAGAAGTTATCAAGCTTGATTTGCAAGCTTCAAGAAGGTTTGGACAATGAGATAGATACTCCAAATATATCAGGATCATCATTTGAAGCTATGGTTTTTGCTGATTTAACTCGCTTGCAACCTAATCTCAACTTTAGTGCAACTAAGTATGTGGATGGCTTTGAAATGGATATTTATCTACCAGACTTGAAAATAAATCTGGAAGTTGATGGACCTTATCATAAGCTTGAGCTAGTAAAAAAAGACAATCAAATGCGAGATGATTATTTACAAGAGACTTATGGAATTGAGACTTATAGAGTAGCTTTAGATTCGGAGGGCAAGATGACAGCGAAGGAAGTAGCTTTGCAGATGGAAAAACATCTACAGACTCGTCTTCGCCGTAGTCAAGCTTAATCACTAGTCAAGTAGTTCATACCTAACAGCTTTCATCACAACCCTCTCTTTAGTACTAGTTTCAACTTTGATATATTGAGACTCTAATTGCCCTTGTTTTAAATCATAGTCACCAAGTGGCAGCCAGTAATTACTATCTTTGTTTTGATCAATCATGACGCTGCTCATGCCATGAGCGTGACCTATCATAAATTTGGTTTTGGAATTTAGCTCTTTATCAAGATGCGGCCATTTGGCATAAAGTTTGTAGTGTCCAGCTTCTTTGATATAAGGATTCCATCTTAGGCTTTGGTCTTTATTTCTGCGGAACCATGATTTTTTGCTAATGAGGTAATTTTTTTTATGTTTCCATTTCCCCGCGACTTGGGCTGAGTCAATTTTGTATTCTTGAATAGGATTAAGCTGCGCTTCACCAGTCCAAACTCTGACATAGTCAACATAGGTATGATCTGGCAGTTCACCAAAATCATCTGTTGCCCAGCCACCCATCTCAGTACTAATAATCATATGCATCGGAATATTGGCGATACGTGGATTGCTCCATCTTTCAACTTCTATATCATCAATAAACCAAATCAATAAACCTTCTTGCCAGTATAATCCGAATTTGCGATAGCCACCTGGGGCATCATGAGAGATAGCATACCTCGCTCCCATTGATTGGCGAGTTTTTTTGTAACCATCCCAGTGAGCGGCATAGTGGAAGCTATTTGGCCCCCATTCACTAAGGTGTTCCATGATATCAATTTCCATTCCCTTAGTGCCTTTGATATTGAAAGTAGACCAAGCTTTGGGTACAACCCGGTTTGGCATTAGCCAAAAAGCAGGCCAAAGTCCGGCACTTTGTGGGAGTTTCATTCTTGCTTCAAAGTAGCCATATTGTTGTGTGAATTTGCCGAAGCTATTAATTTGTCCGGAGTGATAGTCTCTTTGAAATCTTTGACCTTTGATGCCAGTGAGCTCATGTTTGCCTTGATTAGAACTAATTATCAGATCGCCATTTGCTGTTGTGACATTCTCGTCCAAGAAAAAACATATTGAGCCACCAAGGCGTACTCTACCTAGTGGCAAGCTTGTATTCCATTTTTCAGTGTCTAAATGATCAAAGTCATCAGAGAAACTAAGTTGCCAGTCACCTGGGATTGGTGGTTTGTCATATGACGCTAATGCCGCGAGTGGGCTTAAACAGAGAAGATAAATTAGAATTAAAGTATGTCTCATTATTGCAGGGCTTCTACTACTATTCTAAGCTCATCATCAGTTAATTCAGGATAAATTGGTATACAAAGTATAGTTTGGCTTGCTTTTAATGAATGCGGGAAGTCTTCTGCTTTATGACCGAGATGCTCAAAGAGTTTTTGCATATGCAGCGGTAGTGGATAGTAAATCTCTGAAGAGATCCCTTTATCTGCCAGTTCTTGTTTGAGCTGGTCTCTATTACTATCAACTGCAATAGTATATTGGTGATAGATATGGCTTGATTGAGGAATGCATTTTGGACTTTGTGCTCGAGTGATTCCTTGATCGTAGATCTCGGCAATCTCAGCACGCCTTTGGTTCCAGGTGTCTATATGTTTGAGTTTGATTCTCAAAATAGCAGCTTGAATTTCATCCATGCGTGAATTGACACCAAGCTCGTCGTGGTAGTAGCGTCTGTCAGAGCCGTGTACCCTGATGCGGCGCAGGCGCTTAGCTAGCTCATCATCATTAGTTGTGCACATGCCGGCGTCACCAGCAGCAGAAAGATTTTTGGTTGGGTAGAAACTAAAAGTCCCAATGTCTCCAATTGACCCTACTCGTTTGCCGTTATACTTGGTTCCAAAAGCTTGAGCGGCATCTTCAATCACTTTGAGATTGTGTTTGCGGGCAACAGCCATGATTTCATCCATCTGCGCAGCTTGACCATAGAGGTGCACAAGAATAATAGCTTTGGTTTTGTCCGTGATTTTCTTTTCGATTTCTGCTGGATCGATATTATAAGTCTCTGGATTGATATCGGCAAAAACAGTTGACGCGCCAGTTTGCTCAATTGCTTCTGCTGTTGCAGCAAAAGTGAAAGGGGTAGTTATAACTTCATCACCGGCTTTGATATCAAGCGCGAGTAATGCAATATAAAGTGCGTCTGAACCATTGGCGCAAGTGATAGCGTGTTTGACTCCAAGAAATTCAGCGGCTTCTTGTTCAAAAGCTTGAACGTTGGGTCCCATTACAAAATGTGCAGATCTAAGTACATCTATTACAGCTTGCTCAACTTCGTTTTGAATTTGAGAATATTGCGCTTTAAGATCTAAAAGGGGTATTTTTTTGGTCGTTGTAGACATAAGATATTTAAATCCGGATGTGAACCTGATCTTGATTCAAGATTGTCAAATGCAAGGCTTGCGAGCCCGAAGGGTTTACTCGAAGTTTATTTTCATAAACGAGGGTGAGCAAAACACAGCAGTTGGCGATATTGGATTAAGATCTATGCTGCTTTAGCTTTTTTGGCCTTACGCTTAGCTACCTTGGCTGCTCTTTTTACGCCACGTTGTTGTTTGTCTGGGTTGATTTTTTTACTCATTTCCTTGCTCCAAGACTGTCAATACTAGCATATAAGATATCCATTATGTAGCACGGATCTTTGCTAGAATTGGACTAATGAAAACAGACTGTAATGAGCATAGTTCTTGCCCTTCAACGGCTTTGAAGGCCGTAGAACTTGAAGAATATAAAGTAAAAATAAACAAGAATTGGCAATTAATGGATACAGAGCCTCAGCAGCTTGTTAGGGATTTTGAGTTTGATACTTACCTGGCTGGTTTTGATTTTGCAAACCAAGTTGCCCAAATTGCTGAAGAATTGAATCATCACCCTAATATGATTTTAGGTTTTAAAAAAGTCCGAGTAGAGTATTATACTCATAATGCTGGTGGTTTGACTGAGATGGATTTTGATTCAGCTGCTAGAATAGATTTATTACTGGACTAGGTGCAGTAATTTCCCCCTCCCTTTTTAGGGCCTGTAACTCAATTGCGAAGCGTCACTTCGTGATGCTGAAAGAGAAAGAGGTCTGTTTCCCTCCCTTTTTAGGGCCTGTAACTCAATTGCGAAGCGTCACTTCGTGATGCTGAAAGAGAAAGAGGTCTGTTTCCCTCCCTTTTTAGGGCCTGTAACTCAATTGGTAGAGTGTTTCCATGGCATGGAAGAAGTAGTGAGTTCGAATCCCATCAGGTCCACCATTATTATTGATTTGTATTAACTACCAAGGACCTGCTCGGAAATCCGGAATAGGTTATCATAAGTAGAGTTTGAATTTACTAAAAGAACAAAAGAAGCTCAAATCATTTTTTTCTGAAGTCCGCAACCTTACGGAAGCTATCGTTGAGCCTCTTTCCGCTGAAGACATGCAAGTGCAAACAATGGCTGATGTCAGCCCAACTAAGTGGCACCTAGCTCACACAACTTGGTTTTTTGAGACTTTTCTATTGAAAGAATATCTTCCGGATTATAAGGAGTTTAATTCTCATTATAATTATCTCTTTAATTCTTATTACAATGCTGTTGGCAATAGGCATTTGAGAGAAGAGCGAGGTTGTTTAAGCAGGCCTTGTCTTGAAGAAGTAATGAATTATCGTAGTTACGTTGATGAAGCAATGCAAAGCTTAATAGATCAGCAAAACGTAGAAATTGATTCTTTAATTATCATCGGTTTAAATCACGAACAACAACATCAAGAATTGATTCTCACTGATATTAAACATGTATTGGGGACTAATCCTCTAAGACCTGCTTATAGTAAGGGATTAAAGCAGGTTGCTAGTGAAGAATCTACTCCCTTGAATTGGAATTATTATCCAGGTGGAATTTTTCATATGGGACATAATTATAACTCAGTAATAAATGATTTTACTTTTGATAATGAGAGTCCAAGACATCAGGTCTATGTTATACCTTTCCAGCTTGCTTCTCGTTTGGTTAGTAATCAAGAGTATCAAGAGTTTATCGATGATGGTGCCTATCAAAATCCAGAATGGTGGCTCTCAGATGCTTGGAATTGGATTTGTCGTGAAAGTATCACAGCTCCTCTATATTGGTTTAAGGAAGACGGACTGTGGTCTCGTTATGGTTTGGGCGGATTGGAACGGCTTCAAGCTAATCAGCCGGTATCGCATGTTAGTTTTTATGAAGCGGATGCTTATGCACGCTGGGCAGGAGCTAGATTGGCAGCAGAGACCGAATGGGAATTTGCAGCTTCTCAATCTAAAATAGAGGGTAATTTCCTTGAGGATGGATACTTGGAACCCAATACTAACAATTCCTTGTTTGGTAACTTGTGGCAATGGACAGCAAGTCCATATATTGCATATCCTGGTTATAAAGCTGATCCTGGAGCACTGGGAGAATACAATGGCAAGTTTATGGTAAATCAAATGGTCTTGAGAGGCGGTTCTTGTCTGAGTTCTAAAAGTCATTTGCGTTCTAGCTATCGTAATTTCTTTTACCCGACAGCACGCTGGCAGGCAAGCGGTATAAGACTTGCAAAGGATGGATATTAATGTTGAATTTAATGAACAATGAACGAGAAGAGCTTTTGCTGGGTTTAACAGCAGAACAGAAAAGTATTTCTAGTAAGTATTTTTATGACAAACGTGGGTCAGAATTATTTGATCAAATCACACAAGTGCAGGATTACTATCCAACAAGAATTGAACAGAAAATCATGAGAGACAATATTGTTGAGATTTGTTCTTCCTTGAATAAAGATACTTTATTGATTGAACCTGGTAGTGGCAGTAACAAAAAGATTAGATTTCTGCTTGGTTGTACAGATACAATTGCGGCATACATGCCTATAGATGTTTCTGAGGCTTATATGCAAGAACAAGCTGAAGACTTGCAAGCTGATTTTATGGAACTTAGTATTCATCCGGTGTCTGGGGACTATAGTGCCGGATTGACAAGTCATAGTGCTTTAGCTGACTTTGATTCTCGTTTAGTTTTTTACCCTGGTTCTTCATTGGGTAATTTCTCAAAGTCTAAAGCTAGAGAGATTCTTGCTAGTTTTGCGAGCTTTGTTGGTTCAGAGGGGAAGTTATTGATAGGTTTGGATTTGCAAAAACCCAAGGCGATTCTTGAGCGAGCTTATGATGATAGCCAAGGGATTACAGCAGAGTTTAATTTAAATGCTCTTGCTTGTTTGAATGACAAGTTTGGTACTGATTTTGACTTGAGCAATTTTAAACACCTTGCTTTCTATAATGAAGCTGAGACTAGGATTGAGATGCATCTGGTGAGTTCTTGCGACCAACGGGTTCAAGTTGCTGGCCAAGAGATCTT
This sequence comes from Candidatus Melainabacteria bacterium, assembly GCA_018695135.1. Lineage (GTDB taxonomy): Bacteria > Cyanobacteriota > Vampirovibrionia > LMEP-6097 > LMEP-6097 > JABHOV01. The sequence continues at coordinate 78,444 of JABHOV010000059.1, forward strand.
TATTAAAGAAGCTGAGACTATTTGTACCGAGTATTCTTATAAATATGACATTAAGCAATTTGCAGCTGATCTCAGTGATTTAATGACTTTGAAACAAACTTGGATGGATGAAAAGCAATACTTCTCTGTGTCTTTGTTTGAATTTAATTAGTGCAGTAACTTAATCAACTTCCAAAAAATCTTCTTGCAAGCAAGCTCTCTAACCTGCTCTCTATTTAGCATACGTGCCATCCAGTCGAGTTTGCTGACTTGAGTTTTGCCTTTATAGTGAATGCCAACGTAGACAGTGCCAATTGGTTTTTCATTACTTGCACCCCCTGGTCCAGCAACTCCCGTAATAGAAACATTGATGTCTGAGTTTGAGATTTTGGCTAAGCCTTCTACCATTTCTTCTGCGGTTTCAGCTGAGACGGCGCCGTGCAATTCTAGGGTACTTGCTTTGACACCGAGCATTGCTATTTTGGATTCATTGGCGTAAGTGACCAAATTGAGTTTGATGTATTCTGATGAGCCAGGTAAATCAGTTAGTAGTTTGCTGGCAAGCCCACCGGTGCAAGATTCTGCAAAAGAGATTGAGAGTTTTTGATCTTTGAGCTTGCTTGCAAGAACACCATGAAGACTATCATCATCGTAACCATAAATATGTTCTGGAAATATTGTATGTAATTCACTATCAAAGTCTTGAATGAGTTTATATGCTTCTTCTCCTGTCCCTGCTTTCGCTGTGATGCGTAAGTAACACTCTCCTAGAGTGGCATAGGGCGCAAGAGAGGGATTGGAGTCGAAGAAGGGATTAGTTTTCTTGAGCTTGGCAAAATGATCTGTGATAGTTTGTGCCATTCTTGATTCGGTGATATTTGTTAGTCTAAGTTTTTTGGATGCAATGACACCGGTCTCGCCTCTTGTGCGCAAGTGTTCTGTGAGTTTAGGGCTAATTAGATCTAACATCGCTTCCATTTCACAAGGCACCCCAGGGAAACTAAGAAACAAGGTCTTTTTGTGTTCAAAGAGCATACCAAGAGCTGTGCCAATTGGATTGGGCACTACGCTTGCAGTTTCTATGACACGCGCTTGTCTATAATTGATTTGTGGCATTTGTCCCTTGCCGCCATAAGTACTATATTTGTCTTCAAGGATTTTTGTTTCTTCTTTGTTTTCTTCGAGTCTGAGCTTGGTGAATTCAGCGAGCATGTCATGAGTGATGTCATCGTCTGTGGGACCAAGTCCACCTGTTGTGATTACCAAATCTACACGATTGGAGGCTAGTTTAAAACATTCTTGAATACGTTCAGGATTATCACCAATAGTACTGTGGTAAAGAACTGAGATACCAAGCTCACCAAGTTTTTCAGAAATATAAGTCGCGTTGGTATTAACGGTGTGTCCGATGATTAGTTCTGTGCCGATACATATGATTTCTGCTTTCATATAACTAGAATATACCCTGCTTTGAGATTCAACTTATTTTACAAGTATCAATTATCTCCATTGGGACTATGAGATTTTCCCGCCGTTTTGATACCAGACACTTAAAGCATAAACATAAATTTCTCTTTCTGTTTTTATCTGATTGGTGTCACAATATTGTTCAAAATCTTGCCTTTCTTGAGAGGAGTTTAATAGTAGTAAGATATCTTCTTTTATTGGATTTTGGTTAAATATTTGAGACAGAGCATCTTCTTCTATTGGGATTTTCATCGATTTTTTAATTTCTGCTCTTAGCCTTGGCAAAAGCTTTTGGAATCTTTTTTTGAAGATACTTGCATTGGTTGTCAAGTTACCTTTGTTGACACTATGTATTTCCGCTGCTTTTAGTGGTGGCACTCCTTTAACGGTTGTTAGATAGGCAGCCCTTATTCCGGTTGTTGTTTTACCAAAGACTTCATCAAGAGCTTCAAAGCTATGATTAGCTAAAGAGGTGAAATAGACATCTTGGCTTATTAAATGAGGGATTTCTTCTTGATTTAAGTCAAAGACTTTTTCTATTAGTAATTTTTTGAATTGATTAGAACCAATTACTATTGAATCATCGAGGTATTGATTTCTTAGTTCTTTGATTATATTAAGGTCTGTATGACCGAGTTTGTTCATGCCGTTTCTAAAGCCAGCATAGGCATTAGTTTCTTCTGTAAAGTATCCAGGGTTGGCTGACATTGTGTTTTTGATATTTTCATTTCTGAAATAAGCTAGTACAAAGATTTTTTCTGCTTTTGATAATTGATGCCAGTTCTCTGTGGCAATGGCTTTGGGAAGCTTTGCAGAAGGATCTAAATGAGTCTCAGTTTTATAAGTACTCAAAACAGATTTGATACCGTTGACTACGGAGTCTCTATCTGTGCCATAGAGCTTGGTGATTTCTGAGATAGTGCAATTGGTAAGGTAAGCGGCAGTATAATAATTGTCAGGATTTGCCTTGGCTGTTACAAAATTGAGTAAACTCAGAGCATGATTTTCATCAGATGGGGCTACTTTGATTTCTTGTCTTAGGTTGTATTTCTCTGGAAATAAACGTCTCAGTATTTTGATTTCAATCAATTCAGGATTTGCTTTTAAGGCAGTTATTTCCTTGTCTACAAGAGCAATATAGATGCGATCTAAATTACTACGTTGCATCCAGTTCTTTAGGTTTTGGTATTTTTGGCCAAGTTTGTGCCTAGTTGTTCCTAACAAGTTTTCTATTGTTGGGTGGCTTAGTCCTCGTAGCCTCCAAATCAAGGCCATTGCTAATTTACTTTTAAGACTTGCAAGATGTTGCAAACAACCCTCATAAAGCAATTGATCAAGTTGTGCTTGATTGAGTTTCGATTCTAAGCTAGCAGGAACTTGAGCTTTGTTTGCTCCATAAACTCTTGTTAGGTAGTCTTGACTGATTGCTTCATTTTTACTAATATCTCTTCTTAATAAGTATTGAGTTCTAATTAGTTCCATTTCACCAAAGTCATTTTCATCTTTGATGATTCTTTGTAGAATCTTTGGGATGCTATTTGCAGTGAGCTCAGTTTGATTAGCTAAAACTTGCGAGAGTTCTATGGGATTGGCTGATTGCATGTAAGCTAGTACAAAATCTCTATCTTCTGGTTTTTCTATTTTGCGGATAAAATCTGGTTGAGTTGAATGAAGTGCTTCTAAGCCTGCACGGGTGAATTGCACTCAAGGTATGGGGCTGTGTATTGTTGCTGCAGGACTTGATTCAAGGTGATAGCCTTGAATTGGGTTAAAAGATCTTAAATAGTCATGATTCAGAGCCATGAAATTGAGATAATACCATGGTTCTGGGCTTGAATTTAAATTACTAAAATTTCAATTTTGGATAATTAGTTTTCTGTTATCATCTAGCTTTGAAGGGGCTTTGCCAAGGAATCGAAATTGTTCAATTTCTTAGCAGGAACTCTCTAGTATGAAGTAAAGTAGGGGAAATACAATTGAATAGGCAATGGAGAGATGGCTGAGTGGCTGAAAGCGATTTCCTGCTAAGAAATTGACTGGGTTTTACCCTGGTCCGAGAGTTCGAATCTCTCTCTCTCCGCCATTATAAATAAAAACCCCACCATCAGGTGGGGTTTTTATTTATGTGGGGATACATGGACATTCATGTCAAAAAACGATTATTAATCGTTTTTTGATTCCTTCGCGGGTATCAGGTTCTCCCTGTTAATCTTGATGGCGCCGCGTCCGCTAAACTCTCTCTAACCGCCATTACAATACAAGAATTCATGCCCCTACAAAGGCATAACTTAAATAAACACCCTTATAAAGGCATAATTGATATTTATGCCCTTATAAAGGTATAATATTAATATGCCAGTAAAGCCTAATAATAAAGCATTAGAAGAGACTCTTGAGATTATTCTTGAAGGCCAAAGGCGTATCAAAGAAGCCAAGTCAATGACTCGCTCTTATACCAAAGTCTTACTAGAAATGATGCCGAGTAAACCTATTAAGATAGTCACTGGTTTTAGAAGATCTGGTAAGTCAACAATAGTCAAAGAAGTATGCCAAAAATTAGTGAGGGCTAGGAAATACGCTCTCTCCAATATCCTCTATCTCAATTTTGAAGACCTAAAGCTAACACAACACCTTGAAGCAGAGCGTGTCAACAAAATTGTAGATATATTTCTTAAAAATAAAACTGGTGCAAAACTATTAGTCTTTGATGAAATTCAATTGGTGCGAGACTGGGACAAATTACTGAGAACTATTTATGAGTTTGCTAACAATATTAATATACTCATCACTGGCTCTAATTCTGATTTACTTTCAAGTGAACTCAGTTCTAACCTGGCTGGTCGTTTTATTGAGTTAGAGATTCAAACTTTTTCGTTTGCAGAGTTCTTACTTTATAAAGACATTAAAATCAAAAATAAACAAGAATTTGACAAACACGAATATGAAATCAAAGATCATTTTTATGAATATATTCGCTTTGGTGGTTTGCCTGAAATGATGTCTATCACCAGTGATGATGCCAAGAGATCTTACCTAGAAGGGCTCATTAGCAAAGTTATTTTGGATGGTGTAATTGAAAGGTTTAATGTTAGAAATTCTGCAGTAATAGAAAAAATACTCATGTATCTTCTAGTTAATATTGGCAATGTAGTTTCTTTTGTGAAAATAGAAAACTACCTTAAGCAATTGGGTCATGATTTAAAACAAAGTACGATCATAAACTATGTTGATTATTTACAAAAGACTTTTGCTATTTTTGAATTAGCCAGGTTTAGCTGGAAAAACCAGAGAGTTTTTGATAGCTCCAAAAAATATTATGCCAGTGACGTAGCTTTGAGTTATCTCTATCATGACCTAGGTAATAATTTCAGTAAAAGACTTGAGAATCTGGTCTATCTCAAGCTCAAAAGAGACAAACGCTTTGCAAATATTTATTACGGTTATGATGATGTCGAAATTGATTTTATTAGCCTTGAGCGTAAGGACAATCTCTTTGAGAAATATCAAGTCACCAAAGAACTTAATGATCAAAATCGAGAAAGAGAGATTGGCTCATTAGTATATTCAGACTCATATACCAAACATTCAAAAAACTATCTGCTTAGTCTTGAGGACAATAATGCTTTACTGGAAGAAAATATCCCTGGTGTATCTGTAAAAATACAACAAAATAACTTAATTCAGTGGTTATTGGGTGTTTGAGCGGGTCAGGTCCTCATAATCCTATAGATACGGACAATCTACATCAAAACCGCCATTAACGATCAAATAACCAATCCGTCAATACGTCATGCTATTATTGTGCCCATGCATAGCTGGGTTCAAAAACCCGGGCTAGTGCTGTACAAATGGAAGAAAGATGCTAAATCAAGGGCCAATCAATAAGGCTTTTGCAGATGCTGGTATAGATAAATTTCGCCAGCCAATAGATAAGCACGTATTCACTCAGCCACAGGAAGCAGGGCACTTTATAGATATATCAAAAGAGCCTAAATCAAATGATGCGGCTTATAAGTTCATTGGCTTTTTGAAAATATTTGGAATTGGTTTAACGGCGGTTTTGCATTTGGGCTCTTTTGCCCAACATTTGTTTAATTGGAAATCTAATGAGCGCTCGACCATGGATGCAGTAGCACTTAATACCTCCAAAGTTGTTTTGGTTTCACAGTGCTTGCATGAAACATACGAAGCTTTGAAAAAAAATAGAGTCGTTGAAGCCTTGGCTAGATTTATTGAACCTCTATTTATCGTGGCTGAAAGTCGAATAGAAGATCTTGGTCTTGCTCGAGGTCTTGGTTTGGGCATTTCACAACTTGTTGGATCTCAAGAAGGTATTTATAACGAACTTGCAAAACAAAAATATGGAATTGATGTAATAGACAAGAATGCTAAGCCACCGACTATGGGAGAAGATTTGGATCTTAATATAACGGCAATGAAAAAGATATTCTCTGAAAATATTAGAGGTGGTTTCGGTAAAGATAGAAGATTTTTGACTGGTCTAACTGGAAATAACATTAAAGAGAAGCTTGGGGAGTTTGTAACTGCGTTTAAATTAAATTCGATTCTTGATTTGTTTGATTCTAACAATGGTGATTACAGAGGACGTTTCAACAAGTTTTTGGATTCAAGTGGTTTAAGATCTGTGAAAGAATTATTCAAGGGTAATGATCAGCATGATAAAGGTCATAGTGATGCATTGAGTGGTTATTTTATGATGATAGGTTCTGTTATGGGATATTTGGGTAAAGCCAACAAAAATATTTTTTATAAACTCGGTGGAGCGATTCGCAATCTTGGTGGTACTGTCGCTGACATTGCTCTCTTTGGTCATCCTGAACCTGATTTCAATATCTCTGCGATGTTCCTTTCAATCAATACTTATATGGATATAGTACAAAGATTCCTGCCAGCTAAGATGCTTAATATCATTTTGCCGTGGAGTAATTTCTCTATGGCTGCATACAATATCGGTGTTGGTTTATACCTTAATCGTTCTAGTAAAAAATCTAATGAGGCTGATCAAATTGCCTATCATGATACTGACTTGTTAGTTAAGCAAGCTGCCCAACTTGCCAAGCCAGTTCCAGCACAAGCCCAAATGCAATCAGCTCTTTAGAGATCTCGTCTTCCCTCCAGAAACAAAAAAAACCTCCCTAAATGGGAGTTTTTTAGATTGATGGAGCGGATTCTCGCTGTATGGCAAACCTGTGATATAAAAAATGAAGTCAACTCCAGCGATGTCTTTCGTGACATATAAAGCAAAAAGGTCCCTGTATGGGACCTTTTTGCTTTATATGGAGCGGAAGACGAGATTCGAACTCGCGACAGCCTGCTTGGAAGGCAGGTACTCTACCAATTGAGTTACTTCCGCATACCCCATAATTTGTTTCCCCTTAACTCAAAGAATTCTATCATAGCCTGACCCATTCAGATATAATTTTAATAGACATCCTACAAAAAGTTTTGTTAGTGATGTCAACACAAAAAGGTCTGAATCATGCAAATAGTTGATGCCGTGGCAGGAAGTTTAATATGAATACAGTTTTTGAATTTACCAAGCTTAGTTTTGAGAATCTCAATAGACATATCAGAATGGCTGATAACAAAGCCAAATTCATATTAAGTTTGGACCTTGCTGTTATATCTGGTTTAATTACCTTGGTTTTTCAAATTAAGGACTTTGATTTTATGTCTGTGCCTGGGGCTTTGCTGGCTCTCTCTTTTGTCTGCATCTTTTTTTCATTTATAAGTACGATTTTCATAATTAGTCCAATCGTTGCTTATAAATGTGCAACGAGTGAAATGCTCTATTGGAGCAATATAGAAAAGCAAGACAAAGATAACTTAGCGATTCTGTATAAAAACCTTGATGAAGATCAAATGATGGACGAATTGGTTGATCAGATTTATTTCTATTCTTTCCATGCTTCAGAAAAATATCGCAAAGTAAAAACAGCAATCTATTTGACATTTGCTGCAGTGTTTTGTGCAATTATTGCAGTTTTAGTTTTGGTCTCTAGCCACTCTCTAGTTGGTACAACTATTAATTAGTTCAAGTTTGGTATTGAGCTTGGCTAGTTTCTGAGTACGCTTGGCTGGGTCTTTAGCTGCTGTTGTTTTGCTATTTATGTTGGTTAATTTGCTTTCAATCTTGGTTTTCATACTAGCGGTTTCTTCACTTGTAAGTACTTGATTGTTTTTGCTTAGTACGCCGTCAGTGCAGCTGAGTTTTGCTGAGGCCATATTGGCACTCACTAGAACTATTAGTAACGAAAGGAATAATTTCATAACTACATTTTAATTCAGAGTGGCCTCATTGTGTTAAATTTAGATCATGTCCACAGGAGAAATATCGGCGACAACTGCCAACACCCGACAGTTAATCACCTATGGGTCCAATTCCCCGCAGCTATGCTGCGTATCTAAAGATTTACTGGTTTGGACCCATAGAGGTGATTAAAAAATAGCAAAAATCGCATCGGGTGCTTGGAACTTTTTGGTGGAAATTTGGAATTTCAGCAGGCACCCTATTAAATGTAGATACCCCTATGCTCTACATCGGGGAGCTTCATTTCAAATGACCCAGAATACTGCTGGTCCTCGATATAGCGGTTCTGGAACAGCTCGTAACTTGAATGAACAACTAATGAGAGATTTAGCCAAAGGCTAGTCTTTACAAATCACTTATCAATTAGCTATAATCTACAACTACTTTGCTTGGAGCGAACAAAATTACGATGTAATTTTATTCGCTGCTCCGGGGGACAAAATAGATGCTTTAGTTTCTAGTTTGCTTGACCCCTCGTAAGGTACAACATTATGAATACAGAACTTGAGTTGTTAATGCCAGGCGGTAGTCTGGAAAAAATAAAATACGCGATTGCATATGGAGCTGATGCCATTTATGCAGGCGTTCCGCGTTATAGTCTGCGGGCACGCGAGAATGAATTTTTTGATCCTGAATTAATTAAAGAGGCAGTTGATTTTGTTCATGCTGCTGGTAAGAAGATTTACCTTACGGCTAATATTTATGCTCACAACAATAAGATCAATAGTTTTATGGAAGCGATGAAGGAGATGGTTGATCTTAAGCCTGATGCTTTCATCATGACCGATCCAGGGCTTATTGCTTTGACCAAGGAGAAATTCCCTGAAGCTGTAATTCACTTGTCGACTCAAGCAAACAACACTAATTGGGCACAAGTCAAGTTTTGGAAGGACTATGGAATTGAGCGTGCGATTCTAGCGCGTGAATTAAGAATCGAAGAAATTCGTGAGATCCACGACAAAGTACCTGATATTGAACTAGAGGCTTTTGTACATGGTTCTATCTGCATGGCCTATTCAGGTCGATGTCTGCTTTCTAACTACCTAAGTTATCGCGATGCCAATCAAGGTACTTGCTCACATACTTGTCGTTGGGGCTTCAAGGTCAACGGTGATGCTGCTGTGGGTGATGATGTGCGCACTGATTACGTCCCACTTGAGGGAGAGTTTTTACTAGAAGAGCGCGAGCGTCCTGGTGAGATGATGCCGATTGATGAAGATGAGTACGGTACTTATATAATGAACTCCAAAGATCTTTGCGGGATTGATTACATCAAAGAACTGCGTGACGCAGGGATTGTTAGTTTAAAGGTTGAGGGACGTAACAAGACTGAGTACTACGCCTCACTGGTAGCGCGTGCTTATAGACGTGGCATGGATGAACTTGCTATCAAGAATGAAATCTCTGATGAGACTAGAGATTGGATGTTAGCTGAAGTCTGCACTACAGCCAACCGTGGATTTATTCCTGGTTTCTATCCACGTAACGCCAAAGCCGCTGCTCAAGAGCTTGATCGTTCTCATAGTGTACAAACTCATTTGTATGCCGGACGTGTGCTTGCTTATGACACAGCGACAAGAGTGGCTTGTATTGAAGTTAAAAACAGAATTGATAAAGGCGATAAGCTCACTTTTATTAGTCCAGAAAAAGAGTTTGAGATTGATCTTGCTGAGGCTTACTACAATGGTCATCCAGAGGCGCTTGAGTTTTCTGCAAGCCTGCACCGTAATTCTAAAAAAGAATTCAACGAAAATCAAATCGAATTGACTGATCATGCGCATGGTGGTGGCAAGAATATATTTATGAAGCTTGACCGGGATCTCGGTGAGCAAGCTACTACTACTATTGTAAGAATGGTTTATAAAGAAGCGCAGACTTTGAAGACTAGAACTCCAGTTATAGTTTAAGCACGGGCTTCAGTGGTAGCACTAATATCCAAGAACGGTAATTTAAAATTATTATTAGCTAGTCGATCAAAGTCATGTAAGTTTTGTTCATCTAAAAGAGTACTGAAACTGTTGACTAGTGGATCTGCTGATCTCATAAATACAGCAGGTATATTTGTAGTATCAATCATTGGTTTAGTTTCCTTTTGATTTGCAGCAGCTGCAAGAACTTGGCTACCGATTGTTTTTAGAGAATTTCTATCTTGGGTTTTGTCTTCAAGAATTGTTAGAGCAGCCTGTATAGTATCTTTTTCCGCTTGAGTTAAATCTGTTAGCCCATTAACGTGTTTTGCAAAAGCAGGAGATGCGGCAATTGCTGATATTATTGAACTGTGTTGAGTGCCAATCATTGGTGCATGACCAATACCAGTAGCTAGATTACTTAGTTCTTGAGTGCCAAAAGTTTGGGCATTGCTTATTGCTTCTATAATATCGTCAGCATGACCAGCGCCTATTCGGCTGTTCCGAAAATCAAGAGCTGCTTGAATAAGTGTTAATGGCTCATTTTCAAGGACAGCAGCTTCTGTTGCTGTGGTCTGGCCTGGCTCATTGGGTTGAATCTTAATTGGTTCTATCATAATAACTCCTTGTCTTTGTTGGACGGTTCTGATATTAACATATTATCCGGCTACTGTCAATACCTATGACCCATCTTGGGTCTATTGACCCAAGATGGGTCATAGTTTTGCAGGATGTCTATTAATTATTTTGCTATCTTCAAAACAAGTTTGGCTAACTGCCCTGCAGCACCAGGCTTTGCAAATAAAGCTAACTTGGTTTGCATTAATTCAAGCCTCTCGATATCTTCAACTAGTTTTTCTATGCTTGCGTACAAGTGTTCATCAAAGTCGGGTTCATCTTGTTTGAGCATTAAAGCTGCTTCTGCATCTACTAGAGACTTGGCATTAAGAGTTTGATGATCATGTGCTGCCCAAGGCAAGGGAATAAAGATAGGCACAACTCCAGAAGCTGCCATTTCTGCAATTGTCATTGCACCAGATCTGCAGATTGCAATGTCAGCGTGCGCGCAGAGCTGAGGCATTTGGTGGGTATAGGCAACCACTTTGTAATTGGCATACTTTGCTAGGTCACCATCCAAAAACTTCTCGACATATTCTTGATAAAGCTTGCTACCAGCAACATGAATGACATTGATTTTGTTATTCTCAGATAAACGCGGCAATAATCTGCCAATCGCTTCATTGATAGACTCGGCTCCCTGGGAGCCTCCGGTAATTAGAATATTAAAACGTTTCCCTTCTCCCCTTTCCCTATTCCCTATTCCCTCTTTTGAAAACTTCATGGAGATTGGATTGCCACTAACCACTACCTTGCCTGATTTGACTTTTGATTTGAGATATTTAAGATCAGGGAAGCCAAGGGTAAGTACAGCAGCATCTTTAACAAAGGTAAGATTGGCAAGACCCATATGCGCATCTAAGTTGTGAATGATATAAGGTATCTTGTTAAGAATGGCAGCAGCAAAAGCTGGAGCAGCTACATAGCCGCCGGTACCAAAAACAGCATCGATTTTATTTTCTTTAAGATGAGCCGAGGCCTTTTGCACCGAGTCCCAAAATCTCCAAGCAAACTTGAGATAATCAAAAGGGTTTTTAGATCTTGGTAGAGGATAAGCTACGAGGCCAAGAAATTTGATATAGCTTGAATATGCCTTGCCTTGGGCATCTTTCAATTCGTCTTTGTTTAATAATTCAGCCTCTAGTTTAGCTTCATGACCTATATAAAACAGCTTGGTTGCCGGCTTTTGCTCTAATATGGCTTCAGCTAAGGCTAGGCATGGGTAAATATGACCACCTGTGCCGCCTCCAGTTAATGCTATTTTTTTGAATTGAGCCATGATTACCTAATCTATATGCCTATTGTCTCATGTAAAACCCTTATTTAACAACTAAAAACGCCTATTCTGACTAAAGTTGTTGACCGGATGTAGATCGCGGATATATCTTGAATTAAATCGTCAAAATGGTCTACTTTGTGCCGTAACCTGCTATAATATAACTACGACCAAGCAATAAGGTAAATACAATATGAAAACAAGAGAAAGAAAAATTAACTGGACGAACGCAATTTATTTTAGTGTTGTGCCAATAATGTGTATTTTTACAACAATACATTGGTTTAATACAGGGGCCTTCAATTGGACAACAGTGATCTTGGCCTTAGTTTTGGCAACTTTTGTTGAGTTGAGTATTACAGCTGGTTACCACCGTTTATTTGCTCATCGTACTTATAACGCAGCTTGGCCTGTCAAGCTTTTCTTTTTAATTTTTGGAGCTGCTGGACTTCAAGGGTCTGCTCTTCAGTGGGCACTTGATCATCGTGATCACCACAACTATGTTGATGACAATGAAAAAGATCCTTACAGTATTGGTAAAGGATTTTTCTGGGCTCATATGGGTTGGTTATATTTCAAACATAACGATCAGCTTAAGGACATGGAAAAAGCTGGAGACCTAATGGATGACAAATTAGTTGTTGCTCAGTTCCATACTTGGGTACCAATGGGATTTTTTGTTGGTTATATTCTTCCTGGAATTATTGCCCTTGCTTGGGGTGATTTATTTGGTGGTATTTTCATCGCTGGATTTTTACGTTCTGTACTTAATCATCACGCTACTTTTCTAATTAACTCTTTGACGCATTGCATCGGCAAGCAGACTTATTCTGATAGCCACAGTGCTCGTGATAACTGGTTTACGGCTTTCCTTACTTTTGGAGAGGGCTATCATAACTATCATCACGAATTCCCTTCTGATTACCGCAATGGTGTAAGACCTTGGGATTGGGATCCATGTAAATGGACGATTAGAGGATTGTCATATGTCGGTTTGACTTACGATTTGAAAAAGATTAGTGCTGAGATCATTTTGCGTAAGCGCATGCATATGAAAGAAAAACATATGCTCAAGAAACTAAACAAACGCAATTTTGACTTCTTTACTTCTAGCTATGTTGATACTTTTGAAGAGATGAAAACAAGAGCAGATGCTGCTTTTAAATATCTTTCTTCCTTACGTCAAGAACACAAAAAATTAACAAGTAAAACCCACAAGCCTGCTTTTGTTCAGCTTGAAGTAGAAGTGCTTAAGGATCAAATTAATCAGGCTACTCGTGAGTTTAGAAAAGCTATCAGAGAGTGGAATATGCTCAGAAGACAGGTACTAGCTTACTCTAGAGCAGCTTAAAATAGCCTCCTCCAGAGGATATAGTTTGTATCCTTAACTACGTTTAAGCTCGTCCCAAGTCTTGTCATTGCGGATATATTTGTTGCCATCAAAACCATTAAAGAAGAACTCTATTAATGGATGTTCTATATTTTCTGGATCTTCATCTGGCTCCAGATGTTCTTCAGCAACATAGCTAATGGCGTTAGTACCATCAATCAGTACGTAGTACCAAGGTTTGTTTTTCGCTGGTTTGTATTTGCTTTTGTTATAAATTTCCTCGTCGTTAATAAAGTACATATCAAAGTCAGCAATAATACCTCGATAATCTTCTTGAGGGTGTTTGATGGTTTGACCACGTTTGTATTTTGGTTTGTCAAATTGATTTAGGTTGTCAGCAAGATAGAATTGAGGAATGATAGCTTGGAATTTACTACTATCTGCTTTTTCCATTTCATAACTACCTTCCATAGTACCGAAGTGAGTTTCAAGATTACAAAAACTCAAGTACTCATGACTCTCATTGGGTTCTATTTCTGGTTGTTGTCCGACAATTCCAGGACCTTGCACTTCTTCTTGCTTGGAATTAGAATCAATAATGATCCAGTGTCTGTTTAGTAGTTTGACTTTCTGGTCGGATTTATTAGTGATCGTGATTTTGTAACAAAAGAGGAATTTATACTCAGAGGGCTTGGAATATTCTTCCAAGTAGATACTGCTGGCTTTAACCTCAACTCCTTGACTAATGCATAATTTAGAATCTGTTGTCATTCTGTGTCATATTCTAGCATCTCCCAAAATTCGTTTTTACTTATAGCGACAATAGCCGTCTATATAAACTTCTTTAACGATTGTCATTTCTGTATCCATAATGAGTTCAAATGGATCAGCTGTTGCTAGGTCGATGTTTGGGTCTTGTAATTCCAGTACTACCCAGTCAGCGGCTTTGCCAATATCAAGAGAACCAAGATCATTGCGCTTAAGTAAGCCAGCTGCTTTGTTTGTGAGTAATGCAAACCTGGCTTTGGCACTTAGTCCTGGGATTGCGTTTGCTTCTTTCCTAAGATCAAGATCGTGATTAGAGGCTTTGCTGTCAGTGCCTATTCCGTATTGAATACCAAGTTCATGCCAGAGCTGATAATTTGCTAAACCGTTTTCAAGATAGAGATTGGAGCGCGGGCAAGTTATGATTCCAAGTCCTGCTGCTTTGATTAATTCAAGGTCTTGTTTTTGAGCATGAACTAAGTGAGTCAGTAAACTAAATGGTTTTAATAAATTATGTCTGTGAAGATATTGAGTCGAGCTTGGGTAGCTTTGCCAGTTCTCTAGTTTGGTCTCTAGTGTATTAATTTTGTTCCAAAACTCTCTTGCTGACTGAGCTTGCTCTGAGTCTTTATTTTGGAACCAAGCTTCTTCTGCTGTGCTTTCAGCTAGATGACTAAGTAGCGGGACTTGGTTTTGATTGCACCATTCTAGACATAGTTGCCAAAGTTGCGCAGAGACGTCATAACTGGCATGAGGCGAGAGAGTTAGATCTATGTTGGTGGATTCTTTTAGTTGTTTAATTTGTTCAATATTGTGTTCCAAGATTTGTGTTGCTTGCTTAGGATCTGAACCAAAAATTTCGATTCCAATAATCCCCTTTAAGCCGCTTTCTTGAAAAGCCTTGATGGAATCTTGAGGATGGCTAGTGTTGTCGACAAGGAAGCTGGTACCAAAGCTCAGAGCTTCCTGGGCACCCTGGAGAGCTGCACTAGGTAGTTCCATCTCCCCCATATGGTGTATTTCGACTAATTGGCTGATCCAAGGAAACAGGCTCTGAGACTTGAGTTTGGTCTGGGAATATGCCAGATGCGAGTGTAGATTAATGAGTCCTGGTATGATGATTTGTTTTGAATTACTGTCATCTAGCTGATTGACATTTAGCTCGCGATAACCGGTAATACTCGTTCTTGCCTCAATAACAGTGTTAAACAGTGTTTCATCTGTGTTTTTAATGACTATGTTATGGGTATATTGATTAGGTGACATGGGGGAGAAAAGGCTTGGGTCCTATTATAAATATGTTGAAATTAAATATCAAAACAGATGATGAACAGTGCTTGGAGCTTGAAGTAGGCGGACAGCTGCTATATAGTGATGCTGAGCATTTTAAGGAGTCTGTACTACCTCATTTGAAGGAGCAAGCTAAAGTCAAGGTGAATTGTTCTGATTTGAATTTTCTTGATAGTGCTGGTATGGGTTCATTTGTAAGATTGTGGAAAGAATGCAAAATGATTGGTGCTGAACTTGAATTATATAATGTAATAGATGATGTGCAAGCTCTTTTGAGAATAGCTAGATTACATCAGCTAACTAGAATCATATCGAAGGCGAGTCAGTAAAGTCAATAGATACACATTTTTAAATGGAAAAAGGGCAACAAAATTTTCAAAGTTCTGATGAGAAAGTTCAAGAACTTGAGTTAAAGTTGGCTGCTGAGCGCAAACTCAACGAAGATAAAACTTCGTTGATGGAAAAGACTATTAGCGAGACTGAAGATTTAGCTCGTCATTTACAAAATACGACATTGGCTTTAATTCAAGAAAGGCAGATCGCAAACTCTCGTGCCGAAAAAGAAAAACTCATTAATAAATGGGTTGAACTTATCAATAGTGCATTCTATTTGGATGGAGTTTTAGACCTTACAACAAAAGAGATTGGTAAATATCTAGGGGTTGATAGATGCGGAATTGTTTTATTTAGTCGTAATGCCTTGCTTGCAGTAAATGAATATGCTGAACTTGAATATAAACGTAATTTTGCAACGAATAAAAATATTGAAGAAACAAGTACAC
>JABHOV010000031.1 GCA_018695135.1 Candidatus Melainabacteria bacterium
CCTTGCGTAGAGGGTGACCTTCCCATTTGTCTGGGTTAAGGATCCTTGTTAAATTTGGATGCTCAAGGTATTCAATACCAATCATGTCAAAAGCTTCGCGTTCTTGCCAGTCAGCGGTAGGGAAGACAGTCGTGAGTGATGGTACTTGTGGATTTGTCTTGGGCACAGTCACCTTGATTACCACGGCTTTGGCTGTTTCATCGTCGATACCGAGGTTTTCAAGTCTATAAATAGATTGGTAGCCATCTTTGACTTCAAGAGCTGTCAGGAAATTTAAGAGATTGAGTTTTTTGTTACGTTTAAGATCTTTGGCTACTTGTACAAGATCATTTGCTTCAATTGCAATCATCTCTGTACCAGACTTGTCATTGCCAAGTGCTTTGACTTTAATTCGCTTCTCTGTAAGAAAGCTTGCGCATTCTCCAAGTTCTGTTTTTAGTTCTTCAGTATTTTCTTCTGTCATAATTTTGTTTTAAGGCTGTGCTGGAAAAGCTCAATCCTTGTCTATTTAATAAGTAAACCAGTTTCTTCGTCTACTTCTCTAATTGCAGCATTGTGCGAACTTGAGATTGCTTTTCTTTGACTGAGTTTTTCTTTGCGGATTTTGCGTTGTAGAGTAAACAAGCCATGAAGCAAACCTTCTGGACGAGGCGGGCAGCCAGGTACATAAACATCTACAGGTATAATTCTATCTACGCCTTGAACTACTGAGTAGCTGTCATGGAACATGCCACCAGTGATGGTGCAGGCGCCCATTGCAATAACGTATTTTGGTTCTGGAAGTTGTTGATAAAGTCTTACGAGGGCTGGTGCCATTTTGCGGGTGATGGTTCCAGCTGTGATGATCAAATCTGCTTGTCTTGGAGTCGCACGAAACACTTCAGAACCAAATCTTGAAATATCAAATTTTGACATCCCCACTGACATCATTTCAATTGCGCAACAAGAAGTACCGAAAGTTAGAGGCCAAACACTGTTGGATCTAGCCCAGTTGTAAATACTATCTAGGAAACCACCAACTGTGGTTACCATTAAGTTTGATTCAAGTCCTTCAGGGATTACAATATCTCTGCTTGGCGGTAATGCCACTTTGCTTTCTTCAAATAATTCTTGTATATTAGCCATAGCTATATATAAAGTATATCAATTAGCCATATTCGGCAATACCGTTATGTTATCCACACCGGGTGATAACGTCGTAACGCTTTGTATATGCGTATTAACAAAGCGTTACGGTGTTATCACCCGGTGTGGATAACATAACGCTTTGTATTGACATGTGTGCTTTAGGTTTTGGATTGGCATAGCAGTTACAATGTTGTCTGATGGTAACCAAAACGAAACAAAGACTACTACTTATCGACGGCAGCAACTTAGCTTTTAGAATGTTTTTTGCTCTTGAGATGAGCAATTTACGTGATGTGAATGGCAATCCGACCTGGGCTGTCTATGGAACACTCAAGGCCTTATTTGACACTATCGAGTTTGCCAAGCCTTGCCATGCTGCTGTAGCTTTTGATTTACCTGAGCCAACTTACAGACACAAGATTTTTGAAGATTATAAAGCGAATAGACCAGACGCGATGCCAGATGATTTGCTACCGCAGTGGGAAGTAATCAAAGAAGGTTTTAGACGCTTTCATATTCCCGTGTTAGAAGAAGCTGGTTATGAGGCTGATGACTTGATTGGTATCATGGCAAAAAAAGCTGAGCGTGATGGCTATGAAGTTGTGATTCTCTCCGGAGATAAAGATCTTTTCCAATTAGTAACTGAGAATGTCTCTATGGCTGTACCTAAGCGTGGTGGCGGGCTGGAGGTTTTTGGTCCAGATGAGGTTTTTGAAAAGATGGGCGTCAGACCTGATCAAATCATTGACTACAAAGGGATTGCAGGAGATAGTTCTGACAATATCCCTGGAGTGCGCGGTCTTGGACCCAAAGCTGCAACTAAATTATTGGGCGAATATGGTGATCTAGATGGAGTTTATAAAAATATTGAAGCTATTGGTCCACCAAAAACCAAAGAAAAACTAATTGAGCAAGAAGAGCAAGCGCGTATGTCTAAACATATAGCTACGATTATTATCGAAGAAGATGGTATCAAGAATTGTGATCTTGGTTTGAGTCATTGCAAGCTCGATATGCCTGATACTGATAATTTAATTAGTTTCTTGAAAGAATTGGATTTTAATTCTATACTCAAGCGCTTGCCGATGGTGCTCAAACCCTTTAATGATGGCAATCTCGCTAAAGTTGATGTCGGTGATTTGCCAGCCAGCCCGGAACCGCAAACAGTATCCCGCTCCAAGGGCAATGATATGGATTACAAACCCAAGAACCAAGAACGTTGGGCTGATATCGATAAAGAAATCAAGGAATTAGACATCAAGGCTTTTGTTGTTTTGGACGAAGCTGTTTTGAATAATGTGATTAAAGAAATCCAAGAAGCCTCAGTCTTTGCTGTGGACTTGGAAACTACCGGATTGAATACTTTGAGTTGCGATATCGTTGGTTGGGCTTTGGCTTATAAAAAAGCCGATAAAATCAAGAACTATTATATACCAGTCCGCCATCAGGAAATCAAACAACTTGATCCTGATTTAGTAAGAGACAAGCTCAAAGCAATTCTGGAAGATGAGACTAAATTACAAATTATTCAAAACGCGAAGTATGAACAAAAAATCTTTAGGCGCATAGGAATCAAAATCCATAATAATTTCTTTGATACCATGCTAGCTAGTTATGTTTTTAATCCAGCAAACAAGCATGGGCTTAAGATGCAGTCTAAGAGAGTCTTTGGCTTGAGAATGGTTGAGATTGAAGACTTGATTGGTACTGGACGTAAACAAATTACCATCGATAACGCGCCGCTCGACAAGGTCGCAAATTATGCAGCCGCTGATGCTTATATTACTTTCAAGCTTTATGAGCACTACCACAGTATTTTTGATGAAAGAGAACAGAAATTACTCAAGAGCTTGGAGTTTCCTCTTGTTGATGTGCTTGCTGAAATCGAACTTGCTGGAGTCAAGCTTGACACAGGCTTTCTTGCAGAACTAAGTCTTGATATCCATAAAAAAATAGACAAGCTCATTGAAGAGATTCATGGACTTGCTGGTCAAGAATTCAATATCTCTTCACCAAAGCAATTGAGTGACATTCTTTATGGTCCCATGAGTATGCCAACTGTTGGTAAGAAAACCAAGTCAGGCGGCTATTCTACAGACATGGGCACACTTGAAACTATCCTTAATGACTATGAGCTAGACAAGCAGCAAGAAGCCATGATCAATTCTGTGATTGAATACCGCACTTTGACCAAACTTGCTTCCACTTATATTGATAATTTGCCTAACTTAGTAGACAAAACCACTGGTAGATTACATTCTGATTTTAATCAAGTTGTTACTGCAACAGGGCGTTTGAGTTCTAGTAATCCAAACTTGCAAAATATCCCAATTAAGTCAGAATACGGTAGACAAATCCGCAAGGCTTTTGTGCCTATCGATGATGAGCATTTGATTATTAGTGCTGACTACTCGCAAATTGAACTTCGAGTACTTGCACACATGGCTGACGAGAAGGCATTGATTGATGCGTTTAATAATGATCAGGATATTCACCAACGTACTGCAATGGAAATCTTTGGACTCAAGGCTGAAGAAGTGGACAGTGACAAACGCCGTATTGGTAAGACTCTCAACTTTGCTTTGATTTATATGCAAGGACCTTTTGCAACAGCCAAGCAGCTTGGTATCACGATGTCTGCAGCACGTAAATTCACCGCGCAATACTTTGATGCCTTTCCTAATATCAAACCATTTATGGATGCTAGACTAGATGCCGCTCATGAAGATGAGTACACTGAGACCTTGCTCGGTCGCCGCCGTTATTTTCGTAATATCAACAGCCCAAACAAGATGCTAAGCAAGGAAGAAGAAAGACAAGCCTTCAATGCTGCTTTGCAAGGCACCGCTGCCGACATAATTAAAGTCGCCATGATTAGTTTGAACAACAAACTCAAAGACAAGAAAAGTAGAATCATTCTTCAGGTACACGATGAACTTGTGCTTGAAGTACACAAATCAGAAGAAGCTGAAGTTAAAGAACTAATGGTTGCTGAAATGTCTAATGCTTATAAACTCAAAGTGCCGTTGAAGGTGGATATTGGTGCTGGGGACAATTGGCTGGATGCTAAGTAATTATTTGACTTGTCCGGAAATATCCAATAGCTGCGTTACGCTCTAAATAGGAATTACTTACGGGGTTTCAGTTTAGGTTTGGATGATTCTACCTGTCTAGCGTCCCTGAACATCTCCAGCTCAGTCAACTCCGGCTCATAAAGATTCGCAAGCATTACGAGGGGATAGTTAGTTTGAATCATTGACTTAGACTGCTGTCCCCCGAAGCATCGAGAATTAATTGCAAAGCAATTATTCGAAGATATTGAACATTTCTAAACAAGTCTATTTAGGATGCTAAGTAGGGGAATTAAAACCAGGAGAGATTAAGCTTCAGCGAGAGGGTGAGCTGCAGCAAAGGCAGCGTCGTAGACTTGACGATTATTAGCTTCAAGTTCAGCTGAAATCTCTAGTGCCCATGGACTTATGTGTGTGGAAGATATATCGTGTTCTCCATAGGCTACTAAGGCTTGACTCTCATCCACCTGATTTTCATCAATTTCTAAGCTTAGCTTACTCGTTGAGCTATTAGAACTTAACTTTATATGGTAGACGTCGTCGCCAGGTACTAATTTAATGGAACCAGTATTAGTTTTTAGTTCAACTGCAATCGGGTCATTAGAATCTTCTGTACTTGCCTTGAGGCTTAAACCATCACCCAGGTCAAGTCCTTGAGTTGCTTCGCCTTCTTCTCTGACTAGATCTAGTGCTGCTTCACTTGGACTTCCTGAAGGATTGAAGCGAAGAACATCTGCGACTGTCGTTGTAAGCATATTACTAAGGTTAGCTAAAAATTCAGCTATCTCTTCAACTGTATCCTTTACTGGTCCTTTTGGAGTGACAAGCCTAATAAAAGCATCAAGGTCTTCTGGGACTTTGCCTATCAGTTCATTGTTTTGAAATTGAATACCGGGAAAGGCAGTTGAGATTTTTGATGCAAGAGCTCTATTACTTTCTTGTAGATTGTTTTGATACTTACTATTTGACAGAGCTGTTATCTCTTGTCCCAGTAGCCCTCGCTTTCTCGCTAAATTCCGAGCTTCAAGGGTTAACCTTCTTGACTCAGCTGTTAAGACTGCTTGTCTTTTATCTATTACTAAGTCTTTGAGTTCTGACATTCTTAGATAATAGCACCATTGGTCTTATCTAAACAATCTGTATTGTGCTTTTTGGAAAATTCGTTTTGTGAAAGCTTCGACGCTATAAATTCTGCATTAGATTGTTTCGGCTTAGCCTCGCAATGACGCATTACTCAAAATCAAAGCCATTACCGTTACTTCTATCTAAACTAAAATCAGAGGCTTTTACATTTTTCAAGAATTCTTTGAATTCTTTGCGTGCCTCAGGATCAGCGATAGGTTCAATTTTTTCATCACTATCATGAAGAGCTTCAAGCTCACCACAAACCTCTTCGAGGATTTTTTCAGATACAAAAATAGAAGCTTCAAGTCTCAGTGCAATTGAAATTGCGTCACTTGGTCTTGCGTCAATGGCAAGATTGTTTCCACTTTTGTCAGTGATGATTATAGAAGCAAAAAATGTAGATTCTTCGTATGAATTAATTTCGATGGAATCAACTTCTGCTTCAAGCGAATCAATAAGATCAACTATCAAGTCATGAGTCATTGGTCTTTCAGTCTCAGCACCAGTAAGTCCGCGTGCGATTGCCTGCGCTTCTGCCTGACCAATCCAAATCGGCAAAGTATACTGTCGCTCGTTATCGTTGAGAATAACCAGCGGTATGTTCGTTCTAACATCGAGGGCTACGCCCGTGACAAACATTTCCATCATGAGAAAGTTATACCCCTCTTGAAAGCCTTTAACATAGGCAGTTTGAGCGATGTAGATAATCCCGGCTTTGTTTGGCTATGACACGGTTATACCTGTTATTGGTTTGCCAATTCTACTACCTTAATTAAGGCGCCAGCTTTGTTATAAGTCTCTTGTAGCTCGCTTTCTGGCTTGGAATCAGCGACTACACCACCACCAGCTTGCAGAGTGATTTTATTGTTTTCAATAATCATTGTTCTTATTATAATAGCGACATCCACCAAGCCGTCTAGTCCAAAATACCCAATACCACCACCATAAGGTCCTCTGGCTTCTTTCTCTAGTTTTGCAATGATTTTAATTGCTTCTACTTTGGGCGCGCCACTTAAGGTGCCGGCAGGAAAACAAGCGCGGAATAATTCAACACCTGATTTGTAACCAAGCTCTGATTTGAGTTCACCAATTACTGAGCTGACGATATGTTGTACGTGAGAATATTTTTCAATTATCATGTTTTGTGCAACTTTGATACTACCGCTTTGACAGACTCTGCCAAGATCATTACGTGCAAGGTCTACCAGCATTACATGCTCAGCAATTTCTTTGGGGTCGTTCAATAATTTGTCTGCAAGTTTTTGATCTTCTTCTGCGCTTTTACCTCGTTTGTAGGTACCTGCAATAGGTCTAATTTCCGCTTCTAGTTCTCCTGCTTCATTGTGGCTTGACTTAACAATCATCTCTGGAGATGATCCTACAAGAGAAACAGAACCAAGGTCATCGAGATCAAGATTGTATAAAAATAGATATGGAGAAGGATTGACCGTGCGTAAAATTCGATAAGCCTTCAGTGGATCGATGCTGGCATCTTTGATTAATTTATGAGAAGGCACTACTTGAAAAATATCACCTTCGATAATATGTTCTTTGGCAGTTTCTACCATTGACTTATATACATCTTCGCCGGTGTTGCTTTCAAAACCATTGGCTGATGGGTGCCTAGTACTGTAGCTCCCTAGGTCAATATCAAGTCTTGGCAAATCGATCTTTTGGTCCATTGTTGTCTTGAGTTCTGCTAAATCAGCGAGGCTCTCTTGATATTGCTTTTCAAGATCTTGTTTTTTGTCGACAAGGGTATTTGCTATGAGATATATTTTTTGGGTTACTCTGTCAAAAACTACCATTGAACCAACCAAAATAAGGTAGCTTTCTGGATATTGAGATTTTTGCATTGCGATACTCGGTTCGATATATCTAATTGTTTCAAAAGAAAAATATCCAACAAAGCCTTGATGGAAAAACGGTAGTGCCGGATTTACTTCCATGCCATTTTGATTGATTTCTGTTAAGCGTTCAGTGAGTTTTTGATAAGGATCACCCTCATAGGTCTTGATGATTTCAAGGGCTTTATAACCAATGAAGCTATAGCGTCCAATCTTTTCGCCGCCAATGACTGATTCAAACAAAAAGGTGTCTTTGGAATTCTTGTGAAGCTTGGAGTAAATTGATACAGGAGTATCTAAGTCAGCTACAAGCTCTGTCCAGTTGCTGACAATGGCTTGTTTACTTGCGAGTTCTTGGAATTGATCGAAACTAAGCACTAGCTTGCTCTTTTTTTTGTTCTACTATTTGTGCGTGATAAAGCAAGGTCACTGTATTCTTGCGAATATCAGCAAGTAAAATATCAAACATATCAAAACTTTCTTTCTTGTATTCAATCAGTGGATCTTTTTGACCATAACCTTGTAAGTGAATCCCTTCTTTGAGCGAGTCCATTGCATGTATATGTCCAACCCACTTTGAGTCAATTACGTGAAGCATGATTTGTCTTTCTGCTTCTCGTAGAATTTCTTGACCACAAATCTGTTCTTTGGCACTATAGATCTTATAAGCTGAGTCTTTGACTTGATGCATTAATGCGTCAAATCCTGAATCAGCAAATGTTTCAATAGCATCAAGATCACCTAAAACAGCTTCACCAAGATCGACTTTGAGCTGACCAAAGATTGTTGTCATAGGACTAGCACCTTGGCTATCATCGTACCAGAGCTCTTTTGGTGTATTGGGGTTAATGTGTGAATGAATCACGTCTTCAATATGGTCATTGATCATGTCAAGTATATTGTCGTGAATATCTTCACCTTTGAGGATTTCTCTTCGTTCACGATAAATCACTTCACGTTGAGTATTAAGCACGTCATCGTATTGAAGTACATGCTTACGCAAGTCAAAATTGTGTGACTCAACTTTCTTTTGTGAGTTGTTGATTGCGCCAGTAATGATACTTGCTTCAATTGGCAAATCCTCGTCAGCGTTGAGCATATTCATAATGCCAATTACTTTTTCGCCACCAAAAATACGCATTAAATTATCTTCAAGTGATAAGTAAAACTTGGATTTGCCAGGATCGCCTTGACGACCACAACGACCACGAAGCTGATTGTCTATTCTTCTACTTTCGTGACGCTCACTACCAATGACATAAAGCCCACCTTGTTCAAGAACATGTTCTTGGGCTTTGCTATTAACGACAGTGTAGTCTGGGTGACTTGGTTCACTTGATAAATGACCACCAAGAATAATGTCAGTACCACGACCAGCCATATTGGTTGCAATAGTAATTGCCCCAAGCTTGCCTGCCTCCCTAATGATTTCAGCTTCTTGTTTATGATGCTTAGCGTTAAGCACACTGACTCTGAATTTCTTGCGAATAAAGTCAAGTACTGAAATCACAGCCTCTAGGCTATCAATTGCAAAGCGACTATCTTCATTTGGTTTTTTGATTGCTTCTCTCAAGAAACTAAAAAGTGCTTCTGTATTTTTGAGATTGAGATTGCCAGGTTTATCTAAGAGCTTGAGGAATTCATTATCAAGTGTGACTTTGTGTTCTTTGAGGACTTTGTTTAGTCTTTCAAGTCTAAAGCTCAGTATATTGAGGGCATATTTTGGTTTGGTGAGAATGTCTGCTAAGTATTCTGACTTGTCGATACTGGTGGTACCAACAAGTGTTGGTGTGCCAGCGTTGTGAGCCATGACTATATCTTCAGCAATAGCAAAATACTTAGCTGCTTCTGTTTTATAAACAACATCATTTAGATCAAGCCTTATGCAAGGCTTGTTGGTTGGGATATTAACAACACCAAGGTTGTAGATTTTTTCGAATTCTTCAGCTTCAGTCATCGCAGTACCGGTCATGCCCCCAAGCTTGGAGTAGAGCCTGAAAAGATTTTGGAAAGTAATACTTGCCATAGTAAGAGTCTCTTCTTGAATCGCAACTCCTTCCTTAGCTTCAATTGCTTGGTGCAAGCCATCTGACCACCTGCGACCTTCCATGAGACGACCTGTAAATTCATCAACAATAATGATTTCTTTGCGTCCTGATTTCTCTGATTTCTTGACAATATAGTCTGTATCTTTGACGAATAATTCTTTGGCACGAAGTGCTTGAATCAAATGATGTGCAAAGTTGTATTCAGGATCCCAGAGATCTTTGACCTTGAGCACGGCTTCAGCCTTGTGAATACCAGAGTCAGTAAGGATTACGTTCTTAGCTTTTTCGTCAAGATAGTAATGAGAATCAATTGACTTATCTTTTTCGTCACTGCCGCAATTGAGTTGTTTGACTACTTTTGACATTGCTTGGTAGATTTCGTTTTTCTTGGTGTCAGGTAAGCCACTAATGATTAACGGAGTACGAGCTTCATCTATAAGGATACTGTCAACCTCATCGATGATTGCCATATAGTAATCACGCTGGACGCAGTCATTGATGTCTGTTTCCATATTGTCGCGTAGATAATCAAAACCAAACTCATTATTGGTTCCGTAAGTAATGTCGCTGCCATAGGCTTCCTGTCTTTGCTGTGGATCTTTACCTGCCACAACTAAGCCGGTGCTTAAACCAAGAAACTTGTAGAGCTTGCCCATCCATTCAGAGTCACGCTGTGCCAAGTAATCATTAACAGTGACAACATGAACACCACGACCACTTAAACCATTGAGGTAGGCAGCTAAGGTACAAACAAGGGTTTTACCTTCACCAGTCTGCATCTCTGCAATACCTCCGTTGTGAAGTTGATAGCCACCAATCATTTGTACGTCAAAATGGCGCATACCAAGTACACGTTTGCTGGCTTCTCTACAAACAGCAAAAACCTCAGGGAGGATTTCATTAAGGACTTCTTTAAGAACTTTGTCATGGCTGGTTCTAACTTGACCAGGCATTTTAGGTACATCGTCTCTGATCAATTTAACTAATTCTGTTTCATCCAGTCTTGCTTTAATTAGATTCTTAAATTCGGTTGTTTTGGCTTGAAGCTCGGAATCACTTAATTTAGAGAGATTCTCCTCTAACGAATTTATATGTTCAACAAGGGGGCGGATTTTATCAATCGCTTTTTTGTTGGTGTCGCCCGTAAAAAATTGTAAAACTTGTTTAATCATCGCTATAGGCTTTATTATAACTGATATGAAGAATATCTATATCTACCTTCAGCCCAAGTCAGCCAAGACTGAATATCTTGGTGATGTCAATGTTGATGCTAGTAGATATGGTATTTCTGGCGATAAAACTATTCAAGCAATGAAGATCAAGCTCAACTCTCCTCCTGTTGATGGTGCAGCTAATAAAGCTTTGATTAAATTCTTGGCTAAACATCTTACTGTAAGCCCGTCCCGGCTCACGATTGTCAAAGGAGAGAAGTCTAGATACAAGCTAGTGGTGCTTGACTCTTCGACTCTATAGACCTAGCATAAAACTATGATTAAAAAAGTCAAAGCAAAACTATCTAGAGCATGCAAGCTTTTACTACCAGTAGGTTCTATTGCTGAATAAATCACTAGTCATTAAATTATTAGTTGTGTTACTTAGTTGTTTCAGTGCGGCTAGCGCTTGTTCTTGTGGTACTGAGGTCTTGGGCGGTTATGGAATTGGTGGACCGATCCTTACTATGCCAGCTTATACTTTACCTAAGGGCAAGATTGTTTTGGGGACTGGTTTACAATACAATAATTTCAAACAGCTCTCTAGCAGTAGCCTTGGCTTTCTAAATAGAAGAGATTTGCATGGACATTCTCAAGATTCAATGATGATTAATTTCATTTCTGCTGCTTACGGTTTTACTGATGATTTAGATTTGATTTTGAATTACCCATATCGTTATATCTATGGGCTCAAAGCAACTGGTCATGGTTCTACTGTTGATCAGTGAAATTCAATTGGCTTTGGTGATTTGACTTTGCTAACAAAATATCGTGTCTATAATAAAAAAACTCAAGTTGCGATACTTGCAGGGA
>JABHOV010000102.1 GCA_018695135.1 Candidatus Melainabacteria bacterium
TCTCTGAGATGAGCTTCGTTGATAGAGAGTTAGCTTTAATAAAAGTCTCTAGTAAAATCAACCGTAGTGAAATCATAGAAATCTCATCACTGTTTCGCTCTCGTATTATTGATGTTGCTGATGACTCAATGATCATAGAAGCGCTTGGTGACAATGAAAAAATCTCTTCACTTATACAAATCCTTACACCATATGGTATTAAGGAAGTCTCTAGAACTGGGACTATTGCAATGGGTCGCGGCAAGTCTAAGTAGGCTAAAGATTACCAAGTTGCAAGCCTAGATTGCGGGAATAAATTTTCTTGCTCGTTCTTTTGATTTCCTTAAAAAATCCAGGGTCAATATATTTATCCTTATAAAAATTATTAGAATTAAAAGCAAAGAGTTGTAAATAAGGCTCAAGTATATCTGCTTTACGCTTTAGTTCTAAAACATTTTGGTAAGTTAATTTATTAGGATCAATATCTGGTGAAATAACACAACATCAATATCACTGGTGTCAGTTTCAAGCCCCTTGGCATAAGAACCAAACAGTAGAACCTCGTCAACGTCATAATTTAAGACAATCTTGTCTGTAAGTCTCTTGAAAAACTCTCGTAATTCTATTTTATTTTTTTCCAGCCATGAAAATATCCTCTTCGTTTCCTTTAAAATCCTTTCAGAGTCAAGCTCTTCAATACTTGCTTGTAGCATTTCAAAATCATCAGGATAACGAGTACTCATATATAATATATCAAGATTTTACCATGTCAGTGGGGGGTGTAAAAGTTTAGAGGACTTGTTTTATAAAGCCAAGCAAAGACCATTTTGAAAAATATCGCTCGAACAGCCCGCTCTTCGCTTTTGCATCAAAATTTTCAATAATCACGCGTTGGACTCGCTACAGGAGGATCGATGAATGTGATTGGTCCTCCTGAATATTTTTCGAGAAATGGCTTTGCAGGCTTTATTAAAACTAGAGTCCTCTAAACTTTTACACACCCAATGTCAGGTTCAAGACCAGAAGCCAATTGCTCTGCAATACCAATATAATTAGCTGGCTCTAACTTACTCAGTTCTACTTTAATAGCTGAATCTAGATCAAGTTCTTGAATAAAGTGTTTGAAGTCCTCTGTCGTTACTTTCTTGCCCCGAGTCAAAGTCTTGAGTTGCTCATAAGGAATAGCAAGCCCTTCGCGTCGCATTACCGTTTGAATAGCTTCAGCCAATACTTCTGGATGCTCATCGAGGCTTGCTTGGACCCTTGCTTGATTGACTTTGGTTTTACTCAAACCTTTGAGAGTAGATTTATAGGCAAGCAATGAATAAGCAAAAGCAATTCCAAAATTGCGCAAGACTGTAGAATCCGTAAGGTCTCTTTGCAATCTCGAGATAGGCAGTTTTGTTTTAAAGAAGCCAAACAAAGCGTTAGCAAGTCCTAGATTACCTTCACTGTTTTCAAAATCGATGGGATTAACTTTGTGCGGCATCGTTGAAGAGCCAACCTCTTTGTCATTAGCTTTTTGGATAATCCAACCATCGCTAATATAGCGCCATATATCCTGATCAAAACTGATTACGATAGTGTTGAGGCGAGAGAAGATATCTGAGATCTCTGCCAAAGTATCATGCGACTCAATTTGAGTAGTGTACAAATTAGCTTCTAGTTTAATCGTAAGATCTTGATTAAGAGTATTGATAAAGCTAGTGGTAAATTCTTGCCAGTCAATATTAGGGAAGGCTACTTGATGAGCGTTATAGTTACCTGTCGCGCCGTTGAGCTTGGCTAGCATAGTAAAAGATTGTATTTGTTTGACTTGTCTTTGAATTCTCTGAGCAAAGACTTTGAATTCCTTACCAAAAGTTGTTGGTGACGCTGATTGTCCGTGAGTACGAGCGAGTATCGCTGTTGATTTGTATTCTTCAGCCATAGCATCAAGCTTGTTTTGAAGTTCAGCTATACAAGGTAGCATCACATCATTGACGGCTTCGCAAATCATCAAAGCATAAGAGAGATTATTGATGTCTTCAGAGGTGAGTGCAAAGTGAATCCATTCCTTGAGATCTTCAAGTGAATTGTCACTGAGCTTGTCTTTAAGTAAGTACTCAACTGACTTAACATCATGGTTAATCACTGATTCTTTGGCTTTGACATTAATAGCGTCATCAAAACTAAAGTCCTTATATATAGAACGAAGTTGCGTCAATTCAGCCTCGGTCAAATCTCTTAATCCAAGACCAGGCTGCTTGGTAAGTGCAATAAGGTATTCCACCTCTACTCTGACTCTATAACGGATCAAGGCTGCCTCGCTAAAATAATTAGCTAAAGCGTCTACTTTGGCTCTATATCTACCGTCTATAGGACTAATTGCTTTGAGTTCTTGCATCAAACTTGTCTCCAGTCAACTGCTCACAAATAGAGATATAACGCTTAGCTAGTTCAATCACCATTGCTTCAGGAGCTTCAGGTATAACCTCATCCTTATAAGGATCACAGTTGTCTTTAAACCAGATACGCAAGAACTCTTTATCAAAGCTCTTTGGGTTAGTTCCCTTATCAAAAGCTTCTTGATAGGAATCTGCCATCCAATAGCGAGATGAATCAGGCGTATGCACTTCGTCAATCAAGACTAAGTTATCATCTTCATCAATACCAAACTCATACTTAGTGTCAACAAGAATCAAACCACGCTCTAAAGCAAGCTCTTGACCACGCTTGAAGATCTTGATTGCAATATCATTTACTTCCTCGAGTCTTGCTTGAGTCAGTAAACCCATTTCAACGATTTGTTTTGAATTTACATTCTCGTCACCAAGGTCAGACTTGGTAGTTGGAGTGAGTACAGGCTCAGGAAGTTTTTGGTTTTTGACTATGCCATCTGGCAATTGAAAGTCACCAAAATCTCTTTGTCCATCGTTATAGACAGTCCAAAGTGAAGTAGAAGTTACACCTGTAATATATCCACGCACGATGATTTCTATCGGCAATGGCTTAGTTTTCTTGGCAATGATTGTATTGGCGTCAGGTGAAGAGATCACGTGATTGGCTACTATGTCTTTAAGTTGATCAAACCACCAGATGCTTAATTGATTTAGCACACTGCCTTTGTGAGGGATGTGGGCTAAGACTCTATCAAAAGATGAGTGTCTATCAGTAGTTACAATAGTCAAAGTACCATTGTTATTGTCATAAATATCCCTGACCTTGCCCTCGCGCTTATCGCCGCTTAACTTAGTTGTTTTAATTACGTTCTTTGCATCAATTGTTTCTACTGTCATTTTATCGTTACCTCTTTATTTCCTACTACTACCTTACCGATAGTATAAAACTCTTTGCCTGAAACACTTAGTTTGTTTTTGACCTTGGCAGCATCACTTGGATCAACAATGATGATCATACCAATACCCATATTAAATACTCTAAACATCTCTTCTCTAGAAACAGAACCAAGTTCTTGAATCAAATTAAAGATAGGAAAAACAGGCCAAGTGCCGTCATTGATTTCTACTGCAACACCATCAGGAAGCACTCTTGGTATGTTTTCAGTAAAGCCACCACCGGTGATATGAGCGAGTGAATGTACATCGATACCAGAGTCCAAAATATCTAGAATCTCTTTGCCGTAACTCAAATGTGGCTTGAGTAAAACCTCGCCGATGCTTTGTCCATCTAGCTCGACTGGTTGGTCGGTGACCTTATGATCTTTCAGCAAAACAGTGCGAGCAAGTGAATAACCATTGGTATGAAGTCCACTAGACTCTATCCCAATCAAAACATCACCGGCTTTGACTTTCTCACCAGTAATCACTTTGGACTTCTCAACGATGCCAGTTATACAACCAGCAATATCATGTTCATTAGTTTGGTAAGTGCCTGGCATCTCTGCCGTCTCACCTCCAACTAAAGAAAGACCGTTTTCTCTACAAGCCTTGCACATACCCTTGACGATATCTGCCATCAGTGCTGGATCAAGCTTGTCGTGTGCAACATAATCAAGAAAGGTAAGACCGCGAGCACCCATCACCAAAATATCATTAATACTGTGATTGACTATATCCTCGCCAACAGTATCAAATTTGTTCATGAGTTTAGCGACACTTAGCTTCGTGCCAACTCCATCAATACTTTGAACCAAAATTGGTTCTTTGTAGTCATTGACTATTTGCTTCAAATCATAAAGCGCACCAAAACTACCGAGCCCAGTAATTACAGAGCTTGAATGTGTGCTTGCAACGTCATCTTTGATAAGCGAAATAGTTTGACTACCTGCATCAATACTTACCCCAGCTTGTGAATATAAATCAGTTGCCATTTTAAACCTTTGTTTTTGTTTGTTGCGAAAGGTATTCTTCATAACCTATCTCTTCGAGCCTTGCAGAACGAGCTTCTACTTTGTCTTTCATGTCTTTCTTGAATGCAATTAGCTTATCGTGCATTACTTGGTTTGAAGCACCAATAATTTGTGCTGCTAAGATCCCAGCGTTGCGAGCACCATCTATAGCCACTGTAGCAACAGGAACTCCCGGTGGCATTTGCACTGTAGCAAGCAGCGCATCCATACCATCAAGGCTTGATTTAATTGGTACTCCAATAATTGGCAGAGCTGAATGTGCTGCCATTGCTCCAGCTAAGTGAGCTGCCATTCCAGCTGCTGCAATAATGACCTTAAGACCTCTAGATTGAGCTGACTTTGCATACTCTGCTGCTCTATCAGGACAACGGTGAGCCGACATTACGGCAATCTCACTCTCAATACCTAGTTCCGTTAATACTTTAGCTGATTCTTTCATGACCCCAAGGTCAGAATCAGAGCCCATTACTATGCCTACTTGAATCGTCATCGAGACTTATTGTAGCATATTGCAATACCTAATCAAAATGAAATATCTAGGCTGAGATTGAACAATTAGTCAGGCTGGTCAAATTAAAACCAATATCATTACGTTGATATTTCCCTTCAAAATTGATCTTGGCAGCAGCTTTATAAGCCTTGCTGATAGCAGTCTCAAGATCAGCTGCTATTGCAGTGACTCCAAGCACTCTACCGCCATTAGTAACAAGGTTGCCATCATCTAACTTAGTCCCTGCTTGAAAAACAACAATGTCGATTTCTTGATTAGCTTCATCAATTCCAGTAATCTCTTTGCCTTTAGCATAGCTTCCTGGGTAACCACCAGAAGCAAGAATTATACAAGCAGCACTTTTGCCTGACCACGCAAGCTGGATTTGATCTAGCCGCCCTTCAAGACTCGCTTCAATAATATCTACTAAGTCAGTCTCCAAGGTTCTCATATAGATTTGTGTTTCTGGATCACCAAAACGTACATTGTATTCAAGTACCCGTGGTCCTTTCTTGCTCATTATCAGTCCAGGATAAAGCAAACCAACAAAAGGATTACCTTCTGCTTTCATGCCGGCAATAGTCGGCTTGACAATTGTTTCATCAATCACTTGTAGTTCTGCTTCAGTTAACCAAGGCAAGGGAGTAATAGTGCCCATGCCACCAGTATTAGGTCCTGTATTGCCTTCACCAACAGGTTTATGATCTTGTGCTGATTGTAAAATAAGTGAATTGCTGCCATCAGCAAAAGCATGGATCGAAATCTCTGGTCCTTCCAAGAATTCTTCAATTACAACTTCATTACCAGCGTCACCAAAAATTCTTTCAACAAAAATCTTCTCTAGAAAATCATGCGCTTCTTGCTGGCACTGTGCAATCGCAACTCCCTTGCCAAGTGCAAGTCCGCTTGCTTTGATTACAATCGGGTAGCCTTTTTCATTACAATAATTCATCGCTGCTTCAAGTTCAGTGAAAACCTGATACTCAGCAGTCGGGATATTGTGCCTAGTCATAAAATCCTTTGAAAATGCCTTTGAGGATTCAAGTCTTGCAGCAGACTGGCTCGGTCCCCAGATCTTGAGTCCCTTGGCTTGAAAACTATCCACAATACCATCACCCAAAGGATCATCAGGACCAACTATAGTTAGATCAATCGCTTCCTTATATGCCAGGTGTTCAAGTTTGCCAAAGTCCATTACTTTGATATCGACGTTCACGGCTTTATCAATGGAGGCAGTGCCAGGGTTGCCAGGAGCTACAAATATCTTCTCTACTTGCGGTGATTGTGCTAATTTCCAGACGAGAGCATGCTCTCTACCACCAGATCCTATTACTAATAGACGTTTGGACATGAAAATAAGGTTAGCATGGCTTGGTTAGTAGCGTTGTAGGCTTGTTTTCTCTAGCAAGACGGGGGTTGATTCTCTTGTGAAACACGGCTATTATTTCTATATACCATATACCCTCTTTTCTAAAAAATATATACCATGATTTCTGGAAAATATAGGGTATAATATCAGAACACGCTGAAAACGAAGTTTTCTAGTCGGGTTCATAACAAAAGGTAGCAACCATGCAAAACATGTGTTGACCAAATTAGGGCTTCACTGCTTAAAGGTGAATAATTTACATACATGGCATATAGCTATAAAGAAATTGAACAAGAAGCAAGGCGATGGCTAAAAGAACAGCTTAAAAGAGAACAGTTTGTTTTCAAAAAAAGCGAATTAGAAACTAGCACTTATAAATATCTACAGCAACAATCACTAGCTGCTGAAATCAACAACCAATATATTTTTCTCAAATCAGACAGTGAATTAAGCAGCACCGCTTTTCAGAATAATTTATGGCTCTTAGTACTGCAATTCTTAAATGAAGCTTTTGATTCATCTTGGTACTTTACTGGACATTATGCGTATCAGTTTGCCGTAGAAAGCTTTAGCTATAGAGAAGCGCAAATCACTGTTACAACTAAAGCCAAATCAAATACAATCATTGAGCTACCAGCTGGCATCAAAATAGTGGCTAGATATGACAAAGACTTCAATAAAAAGCAATTAATCAAAAAGGGTTTTCTCAATATTAATTACAAAGAGCTTAAGCACGAATTATTAGTAATCAATTCAACTGAGAATGAATATAGAAACTACCAAGAAGAAATAATCTCAGTTCTTAAAAATAGCAATCGAGATGAGGAGTTTATAGTTCAATACTTCCAAGAGAATAGCCAGCCAGTGCTCTTAGCAAGGTTAACTGGAGCATTACGAGAGATCGGCGATCATGGTTTAAGAATTGAACTAGAGAAACAGCTCAAGCTCAACAAGAGCAAAGTCAGTATTAAAAATCCGTTTGGACCAGTTATTCTCAATGAATCAAGAGAGAAGCCTACCTACCTCAATAGATTTGAATTATCCATACAAAAAGCGATTGACACACTCAATAAAACAAAAAAACCGAGAAGACTCTCTAAGAAGCTCAGTACTAAAGAATTAGAAGAGTTGATCGTAGAAGATACTTATCACAGCTTAACTATAGAAGGCTATACAGTAACCAGAGCATTAATCGAATACCTCAAAGATCAAGAACAAATGACAGAAGTATTCCCTGAAGACTTGCGCAATCAACTGGCAGCCAAAGGCTTTATGAACGCGCTAGCTTATATTAAAGAACTGAATAAAGGCAAATACACAGTCAATGAACAGATTAGTTATAAATTATTCCAAGAACTTTGGAAACCATCTATCAACGCTGGTACAGTGAAAGCCCAGCTAGATACTTATCGCAAACACATGGTTGCAATCAGAGGCGCCCAATACGTCCCGCCCAATCATGAGAAGCTCAGCTTTATGCTTGATGAGGTTTTTGATTACTCTAGGCAAATCGATAATGGCTTTGAGCAAGGTATATTCCTGCATTTCTTTTATGTCGGAGTGCATCCCCACTCTGACGGCAACGGCCGTATTTCTCGTTTCTTAATGAACCTTGCCTTTATTAAAGACAAATACAAATGGCTTACCATTCCATCAGAAGATCGCAAAAACTATTTTGCTGTACTAGAAAAATCACAGCTAGAAGATGATATTAGTTATTTTGCGGAGTATATCAAGGGATTAGTTTAACCTAACTAAGTGACCGATATACTCACTAGCACCCTTTAGATATATTGATCGTTTTTCCGACGTCGGCAAAATGATCAGACACCGTACAACCACTGGTTTTAAAATCAACAGCTAATACAGCACTATCGCTTCCTGTTTAATCCGATTCAATAAATCCACTTCAAAGCTTTTAATCAAGGGCTGCTCACGCTGCCATTCTTTGACTCTGCCATTAGCAAAATCATCTACTACTTTAATTTGCAGGCGGTGCTCTTCAATTAAGGCTTTATCAGCCAGGCTTTCAACTGTCTCATTCTCTAAAATAGGGATTCTAATTCTATCCAAGATAGCACCCTTGTCATATTCTTCAGCAACTCTATGAGTGGTAACTTCTGTCCACCAATCCTTGTTAGTTTCTTGGACAAATTTGAGGCGAGTATAGTGTACCCGCTTGCCGTACATACCCCTACCACCAAAATCAGCCTCTCCTTGCGGGTCAAGCGGTCCTGGGTGCTGGTTGATAATCATATCCTTATAAGCGTCAATTAAATTAGCAGGGCTTTTAACCAGCCAACCATAATGACCAACTAAATCTACTTCATGTTTTTTACAAAGCTTGAGTATCGCTTCACCAAAATCAATTGAGCTAGTCAACATCTTAGGAGAGATTACATAAGTATTCTTTTCATCAAGTCCTGCTCTAATTAAATTAGGCAAGCCCGCTCTAGGATTACTGGCAATTGCAAGCACCGGTCTAACATTGGTTGAATCGATGAACTTGCGCACGATTGCAGCTGCAGTTGAACCCTGACCTGATATTAATAATGCGACTCTTAAGCCATCGAAGTTGGACATGATTTTATTATAACCGACACAGGGTCGTGTTGGAGTGCACCCCTTATACTAGACATTGTAATTAGTTACGATAGGTAATAACAAATGTCTAAGATTAGTGAAGAAATAGTAATAGAAGTACTTTTACGGATCAAGAAAGGTGAATCACCTACAAAGTTAGCAAAAGAATATGAGGTCGGTCTCACCACAATTAAGCGTTGGCAAAGGGGTACACAGAGGGGCGGAAAAGATTTTGATCCAGAATTAGTGCTAAATCCAGAAAAAAGAATGAA
This sequence comes from Candidatus Melainabacteria bacterium, assembly GCA_018695135.1. Taxonomy (GTDB): domain Bacteria; phylum Cyanobacteriota; class Vampirovibrionia; order LMEP-6097; family LMEP-6097; genus JABHOV01. The sequence goes on from JABHOV010000102.1 coordinate 9,045, forward strand.
GGATCTTGAAGATAAAGTTGAAGACTTGAGAACACTTCTAGATCATGCACTTGGTTTAAAAAAAACGAAGAAAGCAATTAACTTTAATGAGTAAAGAACTCAGGATGACAAAAACTCAATTAGCGATAGAACTGGGTCTTAGTCGCTCGACTTTGTATTATCAATCAAAGATTGATTCAAAGGACACAAAAATACTCTCTTCTATTAAAGAAGTTATGGATAAAAATCCTAGTTACGGACATAGAAGAATAGCACTTGCTTTAGGCATTAATCACAAAAGAGCTCTTAGGATAATGCAGAAATTTGGCTTACAGCCTGCATTGAAGAGGATTAGAAGCAAGTATCGCAATAATGCAAAACCAAAGAAAGTAACAAATTTGATTAAAAATATTTGTCCGATAGCACCAAATATCATTTGGGTAACAGATTTTACTCACAGAAGGTTTAGAAACAAATTTGTTTATTTAGCAACTGTTTTGGATTTATTTTCAAGAAAAATAATTGGTTGGAATTTATCATTTAAGCAAGATCAAGTATTGACTTCGAAGGCAATAGAAGAAGCCTTTAAACAAGGAAAAGCAGAGATATTACACAGCGATAGAGGTGCACAATATCAAACCAAAGATTTAGAGAAATTATTACAGAGTAAGAAAGTTAAACATTCTCAAAGTGATAAATCTAGTCCTTGGCAAAATGGTTGGCAAGAGAGCTTTTACAGCCAGTTTAAGCTCGAATTAGGTGGGACAGGGAAGTACTTAGCTATCGAAGATCTTACAAATGCTATTTCTTCGCAAATCGATTATTACAACAATGATAGAATTCATACAAAATTAAAGACTTCACCACTCAATTTTCTTAAACAGTATTACCAGAAAATTAAAGGGGTCGTTTTATTGTCTGAAAAAATGGGTACTTGACATAGATCCAGATTCCATATAAAGATCGGGAGGTCACTTCACTTATTAAAAAAATGGAAAATGGATCTACGACACCATTCAGCCACGAAGTCGACTTTACTGAGGGAGCTGAATGGGGTACTTGACATATCCTGACATTGGACAAATATAGTGTAATACACAGTTGCGCAATTTCACAATGCTAGGATTTCTCCACATTAAGGAGAAACCATGACCAGAGATTTAAGCATCGAATTTCCCAACGCTTTTTATCACGCCTTTTCACGAGGCATTAATAGACAGCGACTTTTTTATGACGACGAGGACCATAGAGTCTTCATACACTTGTGCAGAAAGGCTGTTATCAAATACGGCATTAGGATTTATGCATTTTGCTTAATGAGCAATCATTATCATTTATATTTGTGTACGCCACACGCCAATATTGCCAAAACAATGAAATTCATCAATCAGTCTTATGCGATATTTTTTCTCGCCAAATATCCCGAAAAAGACGGGCACGTATTCAAGGGCAGGTACAAAAGAAAAATTGTAGACTCTGACCAATATTCCAAAACACTAATTAACTATATTCACAACAATCCAGTGGCAGCCAAAATCAAGGAGAAGCCAGAAGAATACCAATGGTCTAGCTATCAATCATATATCAAAGCTGAGTTACGGTATGATTTCATAGACTACTCATGGACTTTAAATCAGTTTGGCAGCGGGGCTAAGCAAATTGATCAGTTTATCAAATTTCACCAAAAGAATACAAACTCCAGCTGGGATCCTGAGAAAGAAGCCAGGGCACAAATCTTCTTAGCTGATGATAGCTTCATAAAATCAATCTGTGATCAGTATATAGATTTCGATCAGCTTGAAGGGAAATCGATTAAGGGAGTCAAGGAATTAAAGGCAATATGCAATCATGAATCTTTATTAGAAGTCATTAATTCACGAGTTCAAAGCAACGATCATCGCTTTAAAATCACAGCCTACCTATTAAAAGAGTATACCGATATCACTAATAAAGAGATTGGCAAACTCATCAATAAATCAGAGGCTGCTGTTGCAAAAAACATACAACGTTTTAAAAAACTACTAGACCGTGATCAAAGCTTCAAGGCTGAAATAAGAAATTTAATCAAAATGTCCAATGTCAGGATACGACCCTGACTTCACCGGCTCTACCCAATAAGTCAACTGGATACTCGCCGGTAAAACAAGAAGTACTAAAATAATTTGGATCAAGCTCAGTAGAAGCAAGTAAGCCCTCTATACTCAAGTAATAGAGAGATGTTGCTCCAAGATATTCCTCAATCTCTTTGACAGACTTCGTTGCTGCAATTAGCTTGTCTTGTTTGGGTGTATCAATTCCATAAAAATCTGGGTACTTCACCGGTGGTGAGCTGACCAAGAAATGAACCTCGGTTGCTCCAGCTTCAAACAAGGTCTTGATGATTTGTTTAGATGTAGTTCCACGAACAATCGAGTCATCAATCAAAGCAATCTTTTTGCCGTTAATGATTGCATTAAGTGGGTTAAGTTTCATTCTTACACCCATCTCACGAGTGTGCTGATCAGGTTGAATAAAAGTACGGTGAATATATCTATTTTTAACCAGTGCCCATTCAACAGGAATTCCTAATGCCTGAGAGTAACCAATAGCAGCAGGTGTAGCGGTGTCAGGCACAGCCACTACCATATCTACATCAAGTGGATATTCTTCAGCGAGCTTCTTACCACCGTTTTTTCTAACTTCATAAACAGACTTACCAAGCAAGACACTATCAGGACGAGAGAAATAAACAAACTCAAAAATATCCATCTTAAGATCAGAACTAGCCAATTGCTTAGCAGTAATTCCATCTTGATTAATCACAAGCATCTCACCGGGCTCAATTTCTCTTAATGACTCAGCGCCACTAGTTTGAAAAGCACAAGTCTCGGAGCTAATGACATAACCATTGTCGCCAATCGTCCCAAGTGATAGTGGTCTCACTCCACAACGATCACGAATCGCAACTAAATTCTCTTTGTCCATTACCAAAATAGAAAAGACACCAGTAAATAAAGGATAAGCGTTCTCAACAGAATCAGCCAAGCTAAGCCCGTCATTGACATAACAATTAATAGCAGTTGCCATCAACTCTGAATCATTCAAATGAGCAAATTCAATTCCCTTGTCATCAAGAAATTCTTGAAGAGCAACAAGTGAAGGGATATTACCATTGTGCACAAGAGCAAAATTGATTTCCGTTCTCTTACTACGATTACGCCTAATGACTGGCTGCGCGTGATCACAATCTGCAACCTTGGTATTTGAGTATAAATTATGTCCAATCGCTATATGTCCCTTGAGCTTCTTGATATCGTCCTCGGAATAAACATGTGTCACAAGACCAATATCTTTGTGATAATGGATAGTTTCTCCATTACTAGTAGCGATACCAGAGGCTTCTTGACCCCTGTGTTGCAAAGCAAATAATCCGTAAAACGTCAGCCTACTAACATCAAGGTTGTCCCCGTATACACCAAAAACAGCACATTTTTCCTTGAGTTTGTCGTCCATTAGGTTAATACTAGCATGACTAGTTAGTTAAAGTATTCAACTGCATTCTCAAACAAGCTCAAACCAGGACCATTATCTGGCAAAGCCATTGATTCTCTTGAAGCTTTTTCTTTAAGAAAAGTCCAGTGCGGCAAGTGATGAAACTCTATCGCTCTTTCTGGGTGAGGCATCATACCCAAAATACGTCCATCATCACTAAGTACAGCAGCAATGTCATCGTCTGAACCATTAGGGTTAGCTGGATAATCAAAGTGATTACTAATTTCAGCATCAGTATATTGCAAGGCGACAGGCACATCTTGATCTTTGACATAACGTCCCTCACCATGTGCAACAGGCAATGACATAGATTCAATTCCCTTGAGCCAAGGCGAGTCACTACTAACTTTGAGATCAACCCATCTATCAATAAACTGCGCGCTTGTGTTGTGAGTAAGTGTGCCCTTGAGTAAACCAAGACTAGTCAAGACTTGAAAACCATTACAGATACCAATCGTCAAAGTATCTCTTGCAACGAAGGCTTTGATTTCCTTGAGCAAATGATTCTTAATCATATTGGCGTAAGCCTTACCAGAACCGGTATCATCACCAAAGGAAAAGCCACCTGGGAAAGCTGCGATTTGATAATCCTTGAGACGTGATGGTTCAGCTATTAAATCATTAAGGTGAACAATATCAGCCTTGGCACCAGCAAGTTCAAAAGCCCGCTTGGTTTCTTCCTCACAATTGATTCCATAACCAGAAAATATAAGTGCAGTTACCATTAGTTTACCCCCGCCAATTCTTTTTTTTGATCGTTTAAATAATTAGAAAATGGAGCCCTGTAAGCACTAGTCGCTTCCTCAAGACTCAATTCCTCGGCATTGATTTTAATTCGCTTAGTTTCGTTAACTTCTCCAAGTAATTGAGCTTTAGGGAACAGTGTTTCAAAACGCTTGGATTTGAGAGGGTCAATGCTTACCAGAATTGCTCCACTAATTTTACTATCTTCACTAAGACTCACTTCAATACCCAACTGCCCAGCAATTGCTTTTTGAGCCAGTGCAAGCTTGAGCGGCTTGTGTGCAAGGCTCATAGCTGAGGCAACCAGCTCAGTTTGTACTGCAGAATAAAATCTTCTATAAAAACTCAAATTAGCTTTAGCGTCTACAGCTCCTTCAGTGGCATTCAATAAATAAAGCTTGTCACCTGCCATTTTTAAATCCATGCTCACTACTTTTGAATAATCATCAATAATTCCCAAAGCAGAAATTAACAAAGTAGGCAAAGCAGAGATTTTGATCTTATCGCCATTCGTGTCATAGCCCTTGAAATCATTAAACATACTATCCTTACCAGAAATAAACGGAGTACCAAAAGCAACTGCATAATCATAACAAGCACGTGCTGTTTCCTTGAGCTGATAAAGACGTTCTGACTCATCAGAGCTACACCAACAAAAATTGTCAAGAATAGCGATATAGTCAGGGTTTGCTCCAGTTGCAACAGCCGAAGCAATCGCCGAGTCAATAGAACGAGCTGCCATCATATAAGGATCAATATCAGTTTCTTCTGGTTTTAAACCATAACTTATAATTGCTGCTTTCTTTGAATCGAGCCTTGGTTTAATTACAGCTGTATCGCCATTGACTCTTCCTCTTCCTTGAAGTGGTTTAAGTACAGAAATCCCTTGAACCTCGTGGTCATATTGTTGGGAGATAAATTCTTTGCTGCAATAGTTAGGATTGGCTAAAAGCGCAAGCAAGTCATTATCAAGTTGAAGCGAGACGACTGGGGTATTTTGTTCTAGCCATTCTTGACTTGGTTTGCGAGTCTGCAACTGACGACTAGGTAGTCCATCATGCAAAAACTCAAGCTCAATGTCCATCGCTGTTTGACCTTGATAATTCACTTGGCATCTTCCAGAATCTGTAAACTCACCAATGACAACCGCCTCAACATCACGTGACTTCATTAAGTCATTAAATTCTTCCCAGTTCTCTGGCGGGATAGCAAGTGTCATTCTTTCTTGAGACTCACTAATCCAAATCTGCCAAGCTTGCATACCTGGATATTTCAAAGGCACTTTATCTAATTCAACACGACAGCCACCACATTCTTTTGCCATCTCAGCAACACTACAAGAAATTCCACCAGCACCATTGTCAGTAATACTTGAATAAAGCCCCTTGTCTCTTGCTTCTTTAATAATTGCATCACTAAATTTCTTTTGGGTAATTGGATCGCCTATCTGTACTGCCGTGGCTGGACTTGAAGAATCCATTTCAACAGAAGAGAAAGTAGCCCCGTGAATACCATCAAGACCAACTCTACCTCCAAGTACTACTATCAAGTCACCTGGTCTGGCAGCCTTCTGGCAAGAGTCATTGCCATTGACAAGGCGCGGCATCAAACCAAGTGTGCCAACAAAAACCAGTGGCTTAGCTCTAAAGCTAGGATGAAAATAACTAAAACCATGCACGGTAGGAATTCCAGAACAATTACCGCCTACTCTAACTCCATCAATTACACCTTCCATGATGCGCTTTGGCGAGAGCATTTTTTGAGTGAGTTCTTTGTCTCTATAAAGATCTTGCTTAGAGTCATCAGAAAAACAATAACCATATAGATTGGCAATAGGACGCGATCCCATCCCACATCCAATAGCATCTCTATTAACTCCCACGATCCCAGTAATCGCTCCACCAAAAGGATCAAGCGCAGATGGACTATTGTGAGTTTCCATCTTATGAGTAATTAAATACTCGTCATCAAAAGCTATAGCACCAGAGTTGTCAGAAAAAACAGAAACACAAAAATCCTTGTCACCTTTGTCTTTGCGAATTTGATTTGTTGCGGCTTTGATATATCCCTTATAGAGACCGTCTTTTAGTTCATCAATGGGATCAGCAAAAATAGTATGCTTGCAATGCTCTGACCAAGTTTGAGCAATAGACTCAAGCTCAATATCTGTTGGATTACGTCCTTCTTTAATGAAGTAAGCCTGAATCGCTTTCATGTAATCAAGACCAAGAGCCAGCGGACCACGTCTTGAACCGTCATTGTCAAGAATACCTTTGCTACCAAGCTCGGTGAGAATTGCATCATCTACATTCAGATCGACTTCAGTAATCTCTTGCTTATTAGTCAGTACAACATTGGGTATTTCAATACCCATGCCTTCTTTATTAGAGTTCCTGCGAAAGTTCCCTTTATCTTTACTAACGGAACTAGTGCACCGCACCGTTCCGACCTTTTTTGTGTCGACATCACTAGCAAAACGGGGTTTTGCAGGATGTCTATTAAACTCTTGACTAGTTTTGATTCTCGCTCTTTGAATAAGTGGGTTGTGCAAACTATCTATGATTTGTTTCAAATCAATCTCCGACAAATTTCCTTTGAGCAGAAAAACTTGAGAGCTATAAACATTGATAGCTACATTTTGTTTGAGACTATCTTTCAAAATCATCGTAACCGTCTTTGCTAAATTATCTGTGACTCCTGGCAAGAAACCTATTTCAATAGCAAAGTCAAAATCATGCAAATTGGTTGCAATCATCAACTGCTCTTTTTTGAAATCAATTAAGTTATTTGCAGCTTTTTTAATGGTAGCGGCTGTAAGATCCGCCTGAATAGTGTAAGAATCAACTATTTGCAAAGACTCAAGCTCAGAACTGAGTTCAAGCTGGCTTAAAGACGTCAAGAGCTGAGATGCCCTGGTATCTTTGATTTTGGAACTTATATCTATTCTTACTGTTTGCAAATCAAGGATAATCATATCACGCTCATTTCTTTAAGGACGAGAGCTAAATCTCACCCAATTCACCCTTGTTAACTGACTGCCTCAAAATATACTTCGCCATTCCATCCAAGCCCAAACTCACAGGTACCATATAGGACTTAGACTTAGAAAACATCGAAGAACAAAAATCAGCTAAGGCAGCGCCACATTGCATAATACCTGAAAGAAAATACAATCTACGCCCCTCAACAAAATGACCAGGATTAATATAATTTGTTGACTTTAATGAGCCACCAATATCCCGCATGAAGGTAGCTGTTTTCTTGCCAAATAATGGCCACAAAGCCACGCCTAGAATACTAAAAAAGCCGCCAATAATTCCAGGCAATGCATTTCCGCTCTTGAAGAAATTAGTCTTGAAATCTTTTGAAACAAGATTTTTAAAAGTGTTACTCAAAGCCTCACCCAGGTGTTCGTTATGTTCTTTAAAGTCTTTAAACTTGGCTTTATTACCATTGGCAATTCCGAGCGAATAAGACAAGTGATAAGTCCCTGAAGAAAGTCCACGGGCAAGAAAGGTATGTTCTTGAGGCACCACTGCTGCAATAACATTGTCGAGGAAATAACCAAAAGCAGACAAGTAATTATTACGTGTAATCTGCTCTAAGGTATTAATAGTGGCATTGACGAAAAGAAATAATTTAGTACCAAAAACTCCAAAGATATCAGAAAAATGTTTAACTTTCTCAGGGACATCAAAAAGATGAGCAACTGCTGAAGCTGCATTACCCACGAATGAAAACATACTGGAAATGTCAGGCAAAACTGTATTCAATAATGGATCTTTGATTAATTCACGAATCTTGTCTCTGTAATCTGTTTTTGTAGACGAAGGCTTTTTTGCGTTATGTAATAAAAAAGCTCCGGACTTGGAGCTTTGGCTATCTAAATCAGTGGCTTGATCTGTAGTTGATTTAGTGTTTGTAATTTTGGGCGAAGTTTCTATAGGCTCCGGCGAGGAATCAATAAATCTAACTGGTATGTCTGTTTTGAGTTGCAAGATTACTTGTAATCTAAACGAATCATCCCCCCTACAAGGCCAAATACTAACATTTATATTTCTTAGAAAAATTAAAATTTCGACTGAGTGAAAACACCTAACCTGGCTATAAAATCTGAATGTTTTTGCTGTTTGTTAACCGAACTTTAACTCTGCCTTGTTTCTATTAGCTTGTTGGGAAAGCAACAAAGGAAATAGGAGAAACACAATGGTTGGAAAATCAATAAATATAGCACTACAGCAAATTGTTGAGAGCAATGACAAGGTTTTTAAAGAAGACCAAAAGAAAAGCGCAGACAAGCTTGCTAGGAAATTAGAACAACTTGAGCATGAAAGAAGTGAGGCAAATCCAGCTGCGGCAATTGACTTAAGAGTACAAGCATTTAGCTTGAACAAAGTCGCTGACTACGCTGAGAACTTAGCAACTCACCTTGAACAAAATCCAAATGAGAAGCTCGAGAAAAAAGATCTTAAAGAAATCAAAGAAGCATTAATGGAATCACTTGGTATCCCTGCTGAGTTTATTGATCAATTAAGCATCCTTGTTAAAGCAGGACCAGATGCTTTAAGAGAAGCTGCAGGTGTCTATAGAGGCAAAGCCGCAGAACTTAGAGAACAAGCTGACCTTATGACAATGGAGATAGAGCAAATTGATACGGAAATTAGTAGGCTGACAAATCTCAAAGAAGCGTTTAGTGGGACAACAGTAGATTCCAAGCGTTCTATTAAAGACTTTGTCGCAGAAAAACTCTATAACGAATCTCTTCGCGATAGATCAGAGCTAGTCCTCAAGGAAGCTCTTCAATCATTAGAAGGAGTTGCAGAACACTAATAAGGTCGAAGCAAAAGCTTAAGTTATGGCAATCAATCCATCACAAGAATTAGCATTTTCAGAGTTCAAAATTGAATTCTATCAGTCAAACTCGACTGGTCTTGAAAACGTTATGGATCAATGGGTTGCAGTCAATGATGAATCTGGTTTTGCACGTGCACAAATTGCACAAATTAGAGCACAAATTAATTTAGTTCGTGCAGCAATTGGTTTCTGGAGGGGAGAAGCTAGCTTCTGGAGACAAGAAATTAATGAGAACAAACTTGCAGTTAAAGAAGGTAACAAGCTAGCTAGTACAGCTTAAGCATCTAAACAAACAATATGAGTATCAACGTCACAATTGAATTATCCAAAGTAGTAAGCACACAGGACTTACTCCAACTTTCTATTGCAGATCTTGATAGAAGAATGGATTCTGCAATCCTCGCTGAATCTGATGAAGATATTTCAGCAATTAGATTTGAATTATCCAAACTTAAAGCCTCATTGGGGCAATCACGTAACTCGGAAGCTTTTTGGAGGCAACAGATTTCTGATGCTAAAGAGGCGAGAAAGGCGCAAGGCGATATAGCTAGAGGATAAAATCTTATTTGAAAATTTTCAAATAGGATTTTATCCAGGCATACGCCCTTCTGGCTGCGTACGCTTCGCTGCACATGGGCTTCGCCCTGGCTCTTTAATCGATTTTATCCAGTGAAGCCTTTGCAGGCACATAGTGCCGTTTGCAGCCCAAAGGGCGTATGCAGATCCTACAGCACTGGCACCGAAGCTAGTAGGTGTTTAGTATAATCCTCTTTCGGCTTATCAAAAATCTCATAGACAGTCCCAGACTCAATAATGTCACCATGTTTCATCACCAAAACTCTATCGGCAATCTCAGCTACAACTCCAAGATCATGAGTAATAAACAATATAGTTTTCTTCAAGGACTTCAAAAGCTCGAGGATCACAGCTTGTACTGTTACATCAAGAGCCGTGGTCGGTTCATCGGCAATTAATAAATCAGGTTCGTTGATTATTGCCATTGCAATCATCACTCTTTGTCTCATGCCACCAGAGATTTCATGCGGGTAGGCGTCCAAGGTTCGAGCAGGATCTGGAATACCGACCTTCTCTAGGTAATCAAAACAAAGTTGATAAACTTCTTGCTTACTTAGTTTCGTTTGATAAATTTTTACCGCTTCAATTAATTGATCTTTAATTGAATACATCGGGTTGAGTGCGCTCAATGGATCTTGGGCAATTAATGCAATTTTGCAAGCACGCACAGCTGGCGGGTATGGTTTCTTGACTAAATCCATTTCTTTAAAATAAATAGCTCCAGAGAGAATGGCATTCACAGGTTGCAGACCCAGTATGCTAAGAGCTGTCAGTGACTTGCCGCTACCACTCTCTCCAACCAAAGCAAGAATTTCGCCTTCATTTATATCAAAACTAATTCCATTAACCGCAGTGAAATTAGTCTCAGCAAAATCGATCTTGAGTTGGTTTACTGATAACAGAGGCATTGATTTTAGTATATAGCAAAGTGTGATTGCAGTGAGTAAAACGACAAAGCAATCAAGTTGATCATCTTAAATTTAAACTAGATTGCCACGCCCTACGGGCTCGCAATGACGAAAAGAATGCTATAATAGCGGCTTGGCTAAAAAGTATCACAAATTATGAAAGACAACGACAATACAACTAACTCACTAAATATCACAGCTCTTGGCGGTCTTAACGAGACTGGCAAAAACATGTGGTTAGTGCAATCAATCAAAGCAAAGAAAGATCCTGAAACAATCATTCTTGATGCTGGGGTTCATTATCCAGGTAACGACGCACCAGGGATTGACTACACAATGGCTGACAACAGTATGGTCAAAGGCGAAATCAAAGCTCTTGTTTTAACTAGCGTACATGAATATCATTCTGGCGGCGCCCATCACGTTATTAACAAACGCAATATCAAAAAAGTTATCGGTTCAAAGCTCGCTCTTGAAACAGTCAAACTCAAACTCAGTGAAGACCAAGTTGCAAGAATAGAATGGGTGGAATTTTCTTCTCGAGAACAAATCCAAGTTGGTTCATTTACTTTAATACCATTTAGGATTACCTCTGGCTCTGCTGAGTCATATGCCTTGGTGATTGAATCACACGGCTCTAAGATATTTTATACCGGCACATACAAAATCGATCAAAGTCCTAGTGATGGAATCAAAACTGATATAGCTGGAATCTCAATTTATTGCACCGCTTGCCTTGAAGCCGGCAAACCAATTGATCTATTATTGAGTGATTCAGCACTCGCCGAAAAAGAGGGTTACTCAGCCTCAGAAATGGCACTTGCCAAAAGCCTCAAAAAACTTATTGCAAGCAAGAATGCTAGAGTCCTCATTAACACTTGTAGCTCAAACACAGTGAGAATACAAAACCTATTTATTATCGCCGAACAATTAGGTAAAAAAATAGCACTACTTAATAAAGAAGCTCGCGAAACATATACCGCAGCAGTCAATGCCGGCTATCTTAAACACAAAGCTGAGACATTAATTAGTATCAAAGAAATCGACAATCACAAGGATTCAGAGCTTTTGATTATTTCAACAGCTCCTGAAGGAGATGCGCTCAAAGAGCTTGAAAGAGTGGGTTACGACAAAAGTCTTGAGATACAAATCAAAGAAGGTGACGTCATTATCAATAGTGCAGACCTACCTCCTGGGACAGTGAGAGTAATGGCGCAAATTTCGGATCAATTCTTCCTCAAGAAAGCAGAAATCATTGGTGGTAGAAATGCCAATGTCAATATCGACAATCATGCATTAACAGAAGAGATGAAATTCCTGTTTAACCTAATTAGACCAAAGCATTTTGTACCTGCAATGGGAGAAGCTAGACTCTTAGTGCAGCACGCCAAACTTGCTGTAGATAGTGGAGTGGACCCAGGTTCTATTTTCATCTTGGATAATGGGGACCAGATCAAGATCTACAATGGCAGACTGGAAGTTACAGAACATATCAACACCGATCAAGTGCTCTATACCGATTCTCAAGACTTTCATCTTGACACCAAGGTACTCAAAGAAAGGGATGCACTCGCTAAAGAAGGAGTTGTTACTCTTAGTTTTGCAATCAACAAAAAGAACAAAGTTGTCTCAGGACCTTCATTCTCTGCAAGAGCTTGTACCTTCTCGAATAATAAAGAATGGAGAGCATTTTGTTTGATGAACTCAGCAGACATAGTCCATGAGATAGAACAGTTGCCTGAAGACATGCCAAATGCCAAAATTGAGGACTTTCAAAACACGGCAAGAGAATTTCTCAATCGAATAATCAAAACACAAATAGGTAAAAAACCATCAGTCATCGTACTGGCTTCTCAAATATAATGCTCTTAGACATAATACAAAAAAACAACAAATTCGAAGAAATATACTCAAAGCTCATCAAGGATGGTCAGATAGTACATGGACTAACAAACTCAGCCAAGAGTTTAATACTAGCCAATATGCTCAAAAAGAGCACAACACCTCTAGTCTTCATCGTTGCAAATCACCACGAAGCTCACACTTATTACCAAGAAATTCAGAACCTAAGTGAAAGACCCGTCTACAACTTCCTCTGTCAAGAGGTTTCACCCTATGATCAAATCAACTCCGACATAGGTGTAATCAATAGTCAGTATCAGATTTTTGAATCCTGGAGCAATAATGAAATATCACTTACTGTGATGAATATCAAAGCTCTGTCGCAGTTATATATCAACAAACAACAGCTTGAAGAGAATTCTTTTTTTATAAACAAAGACACTGAAGTTGATCCAAGTAAACTAGCGACCAAGCTCACACTGCTTGGTTATAGCAATGAAGCTATGGTTGAAGGGCGAGGACAGTTTAGTCAACGTGGTGACATTACAGATATTTATCCAATCATTGGTGAAGCAGTCAGAATCGAATTCTTTGGTGACAATATTGAAAGTATCAAAGAACTTAATAGCTCTACTCAAAGATCTAATAAATCTTTGGACTTTACACAAATCAATCCACGCTACTCGATAATCAGGACGGAAGATGATGGGCTCAATGACAAGGTCAAAGAGCTAGTCAGTAAGCACAAGATTGATGACCTGACAGAACTAGATTCACTATATTTTGAAGGAATTGAATACTATAGATCAGTACTCAATCAAGTACCTAGTAATTTATTTGACTACATACCGTCTCATAGCCATGTAGTTTTTGATGAATGGCAAGACCTGAGTCATTTAGGCGAACAATGGGACACAAACCTTAACGAACAATACAATGAAGCAATTAAGTCAAACGCATTAATCCCACTTGAAAAACCACTACATCTTGCACATAAGCAGCTTGTCAAAAACAGCACTGAATTCAAGCGCAAACTTTATTTACAAACACTAACAGAAGCCATCGATGGTGTTTTTGAAGAAGGCAAAGAGCTGAGCTATGAACTAAGAAGCTTTCCTACTGAGCGTTTTGCCAGCAAGGTAGAAGAATTCGTCGAATACATTCGCAGAAAACTCAGAGACCAGCAAAATATAATCATTTTCAGTGAGCAACCTAATCGTGTCTTAAATATACTTAGAGAATGGGATATAACTGGACTCTATCAAGGTGACATTGAAAACATAGACGTCGAACAAATTGTTAAAGAACAGGAATTAAACAATAAAAGAGTCATCGTTCAACGTGATGGACTTGAAGAGGGTTGTGTTTTACCAGAACTCAATATCGTAGTACTTACTGATAGAGAATTATTCGGCAGAAGCAGACAAGCAGTTGCCAAACAAAAAACCAAAATGTCTGAGAAGAGTCAGCGTGACATCTACACTGACATTTCAGAACTCAAAGTAGACAACTATGTCGTGCACTACAAACATGGGGTCGGGCAATACAAAGGCACTGAATTCATAGACCTTGACGGTGGCGCACTCAGGCAAGAATACCTTGCAATCGAATACGCATCTGAAGCAAGGGTATTAATCCCAGTTGACCAAGTCAATCTTTTATCCAAGTTTAATATCAACCAGGATATCAAACCAAAACTCTCCAAACTTGGTGGTACAGAATGGGAAAGAACCAAGAAGAAAGTAAAAAAATCAGTCCGTTTAATTGCTCAAGATCTCATCAATCTCTACGCACTAAGAGAAAAACAAACTGGTTACAAATATCCTCATGACACACCATGGCAAATCGAGATGGAAGATGCCTTTCCTTATACTGAAACAGAAGATCAATTAAAGGCAATCACCAATGTCAAAGAAGACATGGAAAGCAAAAAACTCATGGACCGCTTAATTTGCGGTGATGCTGGCTTTGGCAAGACTGAAGTGATTATCAGAACTGCTTTTAAAGTCGTCATGGAAGGTAAACAAGTTGCTATCTTAGTTCCAACAACGGTCTTAGCGCAACAGCACCATGACGTGTTTAGTGACCGCTACGCCGCTTACCCAATCAAAATTGGTTTACTTAGTAGATTCAGATCAGCAAAAGAGCAAAGAGAAGTAACCAACAAACTCAAACTCGGTGAAGTTGATTTAGTTATAGGTACTCATCGCCTGCTGCAAAAAGATATTCAATTCAAGAACCTTGGGCTTTTGGTTATTGATGAGGAGCAGCGCTTCGGTGTATCCCACAAAGAAAAACTCAAATCCCTACGCAAGGACCTGGATATAATTTCAATGTCAGCAACTCCGATACCTCGTACCTTGCATATGTCACTCTCTGGAATTCGCGATATTAGTTTAATTACTACAGCGCCAACCAATAGAAAACCAGTCAAAACATTTGTTGGCGAGTACAAAAGCAACATTATCCGTAACGCAATCCTGCACGAGCTTGAACGTGGCGGACAAGTCTTCTTTGTTAATAACAGAGTAGAAAATATAGATCGAGTCGCTTTTGAAATACAAGAGCTAGTACCGGAAGCTAATATCAGAATTGGTCATGGACAAATGAAAGACAAAGAACTTGAAGATGTGATGTTCTCATTTGTCAATGGCGAATTTAATGTACTTGTTTGTACTACCATTATTGAAACTGGCTTGGATATCACCAACGCGAACACCATCATCATCAAAGATGCCAATGCCTTTGGTCTATCACAGCTCTATCAGTTGCGTGGTAGAGTCGGACGTTCTGACTTGCAAGCCTACGCTTACTTACTCTATAATCCAGAAAATGAAATCTCTGCTCCCGCAAGAGAAAGACTCAAAGCAATTAGAGAGTTGACCAATCTTGGTTCTGGTTATCAAATCTCAATTCGTGATATGGAAATTCGTGGAGTCGGCAATATATTTGGTGCCGAGCAGCACGGGCACATGCTTTCAGTTGGTTTTGATCTTTATTGTAAGATACTGAGTGACACTATTGAAGAGATGAAGGGCAATCTTCAAGCCATTGAACTTGAGGATAGTTGCACTATTGACATCAAAGTTAATGCTTACTTCCCTGACACTTGGATTAGTGACAATAAACAAAGAATGAATGAGTACAAACGCCTCTCGCTTGCGAGAGACGAATCAACTCTTGACCACTTGCAAACTGAATGGCGTGATCGCTTCGGTAGAATCCCACAAGAAGCTATCAACCTTACTGAAATCAGCAGAGTTAAAATCAGAGCCAATAAAGCTGGTATCAAAAGTATTAATCAAGAAGGCGACTTCATCAAAATTGCCAACAAACTCAGATTACAGCAATGGTTACAATCTATGCGCAAGCTTCCTAACTTCCTTCAAACTAGAATTAATTTCAAATCTGGTGCCGTTGGCGCTAGAAGCTCAGACTCAATGATTTCAATGAATGTCAGTGGCTTGGATACAGAGGCTAGATTAACTGCAATTAGTGATGTGATTGAGTTGTTTATGAACAAATAATTTAAGGACAAGGTTTTTCTCTCTTTATAACGTTTTGCCATAATTTCTGCTAACTCGGGAGCAAGCTCCCTGGTTTTCAGCTACTTTCGAATAAACATAGACGGAGCATAAACAAAACGAATTTTCAAAAAAGCAATCTCGCAAAGCCAGCAGCTTCTTTGAAGCTGTACTGTAGTCGCTTTGCTACAAAACCTTTTTTGAGAAATTGTTTTGTCCACGCTCCCTAATTCCTCAAATTATTGAGCTTTTACTGTTTATGCAGAAAAACAGGGTGTGTAAAAGTTTAGAGGACATAAGGCTCTACAAAATACGCCCCACTCGATCCAAGTATGTTATATTAATCTAATGGCAAGTTCAATTCCCGAAGCATTAGTTTTTTTCAGAACTGCAACAAAAAAGTTTATTAAGAATACAACCATTGAAGATGCCTCTTTAGTTGCGAGTTCAGCGAAGAGTTTAAATAAAGCATTATCAACTACAGAGCTCCCTGATGAACTCAAAAGCGAATTAGCCAAGCTGGATGGTGAACCTAAAGAAAAATTACAAAATGAATTTGAATTTACTGCCAATTACAGCTTCGCTGAAGCTTTCAAGAATCGAATTAATCTCGATAGAAACAAAAGAAAGGAAGCAATTGATCTAGAGGCAGAAACCAAACTGAAACAAGCTGCAGAGCATGTTCCAGTAATTGCTGAAGCACAAGCCAAACTACGAAAAATAGCTCAAGAATTAGCAGCGCCATTAGCAGTCTAATGCAATTTAGTCCTGAGCTTCAATCCTACATCAAGCTAGTTCTCACTAGTTACCAAAACTATACTGGCACAACTCTAGCCAAAGACATCAACGATCTTTATAATGCAGATTTTATTTCAGCAAGTCATTCTTTTTATGACGATAATCTTACACGTTTTGTTTTTGCCAATCTCAAGGCTCAAGAGCTTTGGCAAATGACTTGGGATGAGTTTCTGGGACTTGAATCCAAGTACTCTGCCAATCCCAATGAAAGATCAGAAAGAGATGAATTACTCGCCAAAGTCAAGCAAGAAGGTATCATTTATAACTACAGTGGTATGAGGGTCTCCAAAACAGGTCAAGAGTTTTTGGTTAAAGACGCTACTGTCTGGAATGTTAATGATAGTGAGGGGAAATTGATTGGGCAGGCTGTTAAATTTGCCTCGTAACTACTCAGAAAACCGTGTTGTAAAGGAGCAGGGATTGCTCACCGTACTCTTTTGACAATGAAGAGGCTCCAAGAATTATTTTGAGAGTCTTGTACTCGAAAAATGAATTCGCGAGGAGGAGTGTCATTTCCCAGTAATCGTATTATAATGGAATTATGTTCAGAAAGACCTTAGCTGGAGTTGCAATATTGTTATTGTCGACACCCTTCACTGTAAATGCAGATGTTGATAAACAAAAATACGTTGAGCTATACCGCACAGAGTTCGACAAGAAAACTGCTGCTGATCTCTATGCAAGTCCAGCCGAAAATAAAAACGCACAAGAATATAGAAAAGAGATAGTTGATTTTCTTTCAGAGCGCAAACATAAAATACCTAATTTGCTCGTCAAAAAACGCTGGCGCCAACATCTCAGTGAATATCCTAGCCTAGAAAACTATGAAGAAAAGCTCGACAACTCATATGTCTCGCATGATTTAGTTAGAAAAAAATTCTTGCAAAATCAATATATGGATGATTATTTCAAATTGACTGTCAAACAAAAAGCAATTGAAGACTTGGATGACAGAAATAAGATACAAAGTCTCGCAGAAAAAAACGGCATCCTGGTCAAACAACAACAGATAGACGAAAAACTCTTGCAATTCATGGAGAATCAAGGTGGCAAATTACAGTTTGAGGCATTCATGACCGAACACAAATTCAGCAAAGAAGATGTTCAGTTTTTTATTGAAACAGACTTGATCAAAGACGCTCTAATAACAAAGATGCTCCAAGAGGAAATAAAACAAGCCAGTGATAATCACTTCAAAAACGTTAATGACAACAACAAAAGAGAACCTCGCTATTATTTCAGTCAAGCCTTTGTTCCTCACTCAGTGATAGACGCCAAGTCCAAAATAGACAAAGCCAAAGATTTATTCCAGGAAGAATCATCTATATTCCCAACAGACAAAATCGATCCAGAAATTAGAGTTATGAGCCTAGAAATACCAGTTGCATTAGACACCAGGTTATTCGTTAAAGAAATCAGAGACGAGCTTGTAGAACTGAGTAATAACGGTTCTATGATTAGCAGCCAAGTAAGCAAAGTCATCAAGAGCGCCAATGGCTATCATCTCTTGCAAATCAACGGAGTAGAAGTTCGTGAATCACTTAGTTACGACAAAGCCAAATTAGAGATTCTACAAAAACTCAAAGAACAAAGAGCCAAAGATATAGATGGTTTATATAGTTTCTTTATACCTGAGGACCAAGGATAAATCAACCTTGGACTTGGCTGCTAAGCCCTTTGGCACTAACCTAAACCGATCTAGCTCTTCAAAGAAACGCTGACAGAATTGATTAAATGCTTCAGACTTACTTGGTTTCTCCAAACTAATATGATCAACATAGCCTGTCTTAGTGTCTAAATCAAACTTGATTTCATTTTCCAAAATAGTTTTGCTCTCTGTAAACTTTTTAAGTTCATTGGCTGGCATAAAGCGCAGGTGTTTATCCCAATCGAGGCGCGTTTTGCGTAAAATATATACTAAGTAATTACGAGAAGCCTCATCCAGCTCTTTATCTGCCAAAATCTCGGCGTCACCTTCATAAAGCTTGAGACTCAAGAAGGACTGGTCATGATCAATTCTATAATCCCAGGTCTCTAATAAATCAGCGCCAAGCTGATCTTGATCTTGGGTGACAATAAATTGTTGGTTAAAGACTTTAATGTCTTGTTTATTTAGATCTTTGAAAGTCAATGCCGGTATCACCACACTTGGTTTAATTTTCTTAAAATCAAGATCTTCAATCCTTAGATCATAATCAATCAAACTCAGTCCTAGCTTAGCCAAGCTAGCTTCACTTATATAAGAATCCTCTTGATAATCATTAAGTTCAAACTCAATATAGTCAATAGATTTAGCGTCAGCCAAAGCCGTCAACTGATTATTAGAAATCGGCAGCTTGATCTCAAGATTCTTAGTTAATAGCGATGATTCAATATGCGAATGTAAATTCATTGAATAAAAACTCTTAGCTCCCAGATAAGGAACTAGTGCCAAACTGGCAAGTAAAACGATAGTCGTCACTAAGCCTAATAAAATACTAACAACTTGAATAAAACCAGTAACAATTTTGCCAACAATATTTTGTTTGATCCTAACTACCTTTGTTGATATCAAAAGATCATGTAGGCTCTTCGCGTCAAGGTTAAAGCCAATTGCTAAATAACCAAGTCCAAAGAAAGCCACAGAGAATATTGCGATCACTGATCTTATTAGTGAGCGAATCAAGCCAATAGAAGCGTCTCGGTGAGAGTCATAGAGCCTAAGACCAAGCAAGAATTTAGAAAGATTGAAAGTAAGAATACCTTGAAGAATCGAATCAAATACAAAAACACCTAGAACTATTTTACTAACATGAATATAAAACCCACTAGTCCATAACTCAAATTTGGGAATTTGCAATTTGATCAAAACAAGTTCAATCAACAATGCTGCAGCTATAATAAAAAACAAGTTGAGGTAAAAGGCAGCGAACCTAGTCCAAAATCTTGCAATCTTAGAATCTTGACCTATTTGCATACTTTCTCGTGTAGTGACTCCAAGAACTTGATAGTGTCCTTGTAACTATCTAACTTAATAGTAACAGCTTCTTCATTAACCAAAGCTGGTCCAACACAAACATTTTTGACCTTGAGTCGTTTTTGTTGATACTTTTGTTGATAAGCTCGCAAAGCCAGCATCGCTTTGTAGTCAGCCATTGAGTCGCCAAAGAAAAATACCTGAGTTAGCTCACTAAGATCTATTTGGTCTAAGATATCCCAAATCGCATCACCCTTGTCATAAGGATACTTAGCATCTTTAAAAATCAATTCTTTACCAAAATCTAGTATCTGCCAGCGATTCGAATGAGAAAAAACTATTTTAAGTACATTCATAATTGATTTTTTTTGTGCTTGATATTCCTGAGATTCAAAATACAGAGCAAAGTCACCAGGTGTAACCAAAAAACTAACGTCTTGCGTCAAATGCGGACCTAGAATGTCTTTGATAATATCAATAAAAAATATAGTCTCATCATAAGCCTTAGCAAATTCTTGACGAGTATAACGAACTGCATCGTTCTCAACAATTTGTTTGCCAAAACCACAATACTTCTTAATACTTTTGGGCAAGTTAGATCTAAAAATATCGACATAGCTTCGAGCAGTCAAAATCAAAACATCAACCTTGTCATGTTGATTAAGTTCAAGAAGTTGCTCTGCAGCCTTGGGATCTATCTTCGGATACCTGTGATCCAAAGCAGTTACTTGATCTGGTCGAAGTGTGCCATCAACATCAAAGACTAAAAGATATTTAGAGTCAGTTTCCAAGTCAAACTTGGCAATTAGGTCTTGCATACATATATATTATGCCCCAATAGGTGCTTTGCACTATAACGTTTTGCCTTAATTTCTGCTAACTCGGGAGCAAGCTCACCGAGTTTTATCCACGGGAGCAAGCTCCCTGGTTTTCAGCTACTTTCGAATAAAAGCCAACTATCAAAATAATAGCAAATTCGTCTTTGTATAACTAGCTAATTATGTCTGTCGATCTACTAATACCTAGAAATACAACTGAAATCGTATTTCTGAGCAAAGAACCTAAAACCACAAAGAATCGTAGCGGTGATTTTTATGCAAAAACAAGCACTAAAGAGCCTGACTTTATAAGCTCACAGCATTTTGCTATGGCTTATGACATGAATCGTTCTAAGGAAGACTCAAAACAGTTCTATCTTAATCTAGGCAGATTCATAAGAACCGGTTCAACGGATATCAATGATTGTTATGCCTTAGTAGCCGACTATGTTTATCAAGCTTGTGATTTATATCAAGAGGCAGAGCCAACAAAGGACAATATGAAGGATGCATACAGCAACATAGTAATGCGATTAAATTTTTGCGGTAGAGCCTTTGCTGCTTGCAACCCAACTAAAGAACAAGAAACTATGTTTCGTTCAAGTCTAATTAGCGCCACACTTGCTCCTGTAGTTGAGATGCGTGGTTGTTTCAAGGACATCGATAAGTTAAATAGCACGGAATATTTAAATCTAAAATCAATGCTATATGCGGAACTTGCAAAGCAAACAGGTTTTTTACCTGAACCTGGTTTTCTTTCAAATGAAGATTTTCACTTTGAAGAGTACGATTATATGATCAAAGTAGAAACACAAAAACTAGAAACAGTCACTCATGATGTCCTTAAAGCACTGTATGACTTACTAGAAATAGACTATAGTGAGTCAGACATATCCACTTACTTTGTCAATGAGTCTGGCAGCTCGTCTCGCTGTCAAGGTGTCGCTAGTTACGTACCTGTAGTATTCAAAGAAAATATGAATGGTTTCCTCGATGCACTAGGTAAATCAAAAGATCCAAAGAGTAGACAAGATTTTGAAAATATAACAGCCGCACATGAAATCACTCACGGTTTACTCTCTGACAACTTTAGGCATCTTGTTGACCCTGAGGCATTAGCAAAGATCGAACAAGATACAGGAATTCCAGCAATTGCGCATGATGAATTAATTGCTTTTACGACCAATCTATTCAGGGCTCCATATGATGCAATTTTAATACTGCATCGACATGCAGATACACGAGAATATGGATATTCTGCAAGCATACTAAAAGATGAGATTTCTAAATATTTAACTAGTCAAGGTTTAGCACAAAACACAGTAGAAGATCTCTGCAAAAGCAATGAGGGCTTAGTAGCTAGATTTAGGTCATCAGCTATAAATACAGGACGATTGATTTGGAATATTCAAACCAGGTTCGTTAATGAGGCTATTCGATCTGTTAAAATTCTCAAAGAATATCCAAACGATTTTGATTCTATTTATGATCTACCAGCTGGAGAATAGACACCAGCGACTCATAATTTAGATTAGGTAAGAAGTTTAACCATCTCTGCCATCTCTTGCAATGTCAAAGTCTCGCCTCTGAGATTTTCAGATAAGTCTAGCTTAGCAATCTCAGCTTCAAGATAGCCAGCAGCTTTAAGACCATTAAGTAATTTCTTGCGGCGATTAGCAAAAATTGCTTTGATCAAACGTCTCAATTGTTTAGGCTGAGCGACATCAACAAGTGGTTTGTCTCTTAGTTTGATTTTAATAAACGCCGAATCCACTTTGGGGCTTGGCATAAACTTGTTTTTGGGTACGTCCAAGCAATACTCTACTTCCGCCCAGTATCTCACCAAAAGAGTAATCGCTCCATAAGCCTTACAGCCCGGTTCAGCACAAAGCCGCTGGGCAAACTCTTTCTGCACAAGTATATTAATTTCTGAAAGATATTTTCTATTGGGGCTTTCTTGTGCCATCTCACCAAGTAAATGCAAAAGGATCTTGGTGGATATTTGATAAGGAATATTGGCAACGATCTTGACTTTCTGATCCAAAAATTCAGGAGCTACTATATCTGTAATATTGAGTGAAAGAAAGTCTCTCCGCAAATAATCAAAGTTGTCATTGTTTGCTTTGAGTATTTCAAGAGCCGTTAAAGCATTTTGATCTAATTCAACACTATATAATTGTTTGACATTGCCTACGAGCCGTTCAGTAAGAAAACCAGCTCCTGATCCTATCTCTATAACCACATCATTCTCTGGATTAAGGTCCGAAACTGCAACAATTTGATCTAAGGTCTTAGAGCAAACCAAAAAGTTTTGTCCCAAGCTTCGTTGCTTAGGGTAGTTCTTTGCTCTAAATATTAAATCCTTATCCGTTGACAAGCGAATCTAATTCTCCACTTGCGTCCAGCGCCTGTAAATCATCACAACCACCGATAGAGTTGCCGGCAATAAATACCTGCGGCATTGATTTACGGTTGCCTTTAGTGGTCTTGGACATCTGGTCGCGGGCAGCTTCATCACCATCGAGGCGAATTTGCTCGTATTTTAGTCCCTTGCTATTAAGCAAAGCTAGAGCCTTCTGGCAAAAAGGGCATTGATCCCAGGTATAGATTTTAATTTCTTTAGTTTGTGGCATAAGGGAGATTATAGCAAAAATAGGTAAAGCAAAACCTATTGCCTAGCTATCCTATTGACAAAGACTAGCACTGGCATCTTTGGCGCACAAATATGACCTAAGAGAATCAAGCTCAGACTGCAAACTATCCAATTCTTTATCTTTTTGATCTAATTTATCATTGAGTTCTTTGACTGCTTCTACTAAGACTGCAGACATCTTGCCATATGTAACAGACTTGTAACCATCAGTATCAGTACGTACCAGCTCAGGAAAATAAGGCTCAAGTTCTTGAGCTATAAATCCAATATTGACTTGGTCTCCATGACTTTCTCTATCTATCCAGTTATAAAAGACCCCGCGTAGTTGCATTAATTTATCAAGCACTTGTCCGAGTGGTTCTATATTTTCCTTGTAGCGAATGTCAGAAGAATCGGTAATTGTATAGCCTCTGATAGTACCGTTGACATCAAGTTTGTAGGTTGGAGTTGAGTCGTTAATACCTACATTACCGGTAGCCTTTGTAGTTCCAGTGCCATCAATATTAATCGAAATTAATTCTATGTTTTAAAGAAAGCTGAAAAAGGCAGACGCGGCCCTTATGCTAAGAAGAAAAACACCCTTAAAAACGGATCAGATCAATAATGTCCTTGGAGAAGATCTAAGCTGTTCGGGAATAAGTAATAGAATCAAATCATTAATTAAAAGATCACACA
>JABHOV010000103.1 GCA_018695135.1 Candidatus Melainabacteria bacterium
ATTGGCGTAGCAATAACGTAAAGTATTGACACTAAGTAATTATACTGTATTCAGCCCCTCGAGCAAAATCAAAATGACACAGTATTAAGGACTAATTTCTAAGTGCAGACTAGCTATTCGGTCGTCTATTGGCTTGTATTCGCGATGAACAATTCTCAAATACATAATATATTTACAATCCGTTGTATCGGCCATGATAAAATATCAAGCCATGGCGATGATAAGAAGACAAAGAACAAATAACCCCGACGCTAGTGAATTAAACTACAAAAATGTAGGTCTATTAGGACAATTCATTGACAGCACAGGTAAAATCAACGGCCGCAGACAAACTGGACTGGATGCAAAGAAACAACGCACTATGCAAAAGGCCATCAAACAAGCAAGAGCATTAGGTTTAATGCCATACAACGTTTAAAGAGGAAGAATTATGTCACGCATTTGCGAAATTACAGGAAAGAAAGCAGGAAAAGGGTGGAGATATTCATTCCTAAGATCTCACTATAACCCAACGTCAAAAAGAAGATTTGAAGTTAACCTTCAAAAGATCGTTGCAATTATCGATGGTGTTAAACAAAGAATTAAAGTAAGTACCAAAGCAATTAAGACTTTCCCTGAACTCAAGTCTGGTATTACTAGTGCACAACTTAAAAAAGGTCGTCGTCGTAAACTCAACGCCGCTAAAAACAAAGCTAAAAAAGCTGCTGAAGCATAAGCCCAGCACAATGAAGAATCACAAGCTAAGAACCGTGTAGCTCAACAAGCATCGACGATACTTATATACCTAGAGCTTGTAACATACGCATAGACGAGTCGATGCATAGATTGAGCGATGATAAAAGGTCTGCCAGCAAGCTCTCAGTAACAGGAATAGGAGATATTTGCAAACTGAGCTTGCTGGCAGTAAAGGCAAAGGCATTGTTGTGAAGCTAGAAGCATCTTATCGCTGTATAATAAATACATGTCTACCAATAATGACAATCTAATTAGTATAAAGGAACTTGCCGCCAAACTTAAAGTAACTGATGCACTTGTAAAAAAGCTCATTAAAGACTTTGGTATCGAGCCCGATCGTGTTCAAAAACGTATCCACCTTAATGAAGATGCAGTCAAAACTGTTCGCGAAATCCTAGCCCTTAAAGCTAGCGGCAAAAAGAACAAGGAAATCAAAGAATTATTTGACGCTGCTCAAGCTGAACTTAAAACTGAGACTAAAGCCGTCCCAGAAGAAAGCAAAGAAGAGCCCAAAGCAAAAAAAGAAGAGAAAACTATAAGCAAAAAAGCTAGTCCCAAAAAACCTAAAACGGATAGCAAAACTGAAACCGGCTCCGAAGATAAACCAGAAGCAGAAGTTAAAACTGAAACCAAAAGCAAAAACCCTAGAACTCGCAAAAAACCTAAAGCGAAAACCGAAGAGCTTAAAACAACTAAAGAAGAAGCTCCAGTAAAAAAAGAGAAGGAAGAAGATGGCTTAGACATCACTAGCTACCTTGATGAAACAGAGGATGATGCAATCAGCATGGCAATGCGCCTCGCTGACAATGATAGCCCTATAGACGAAGAGCCAAAGGCAGAAATTGATCTTGATGAAGCTCTTGACCTCGATGAAGGTGAGGCAGATTTTGAAGAACTTCCAGAAGTAGTTGAAAAAACTGGCAAGCGTCTCAATCCACGTAAAATGCGTCGTAGACAATTTAGCTTCCGCTATATTCAAAGACAAATTGCCAATGATGCTAAACGAGTTCAATACATTCAACAAAAACTTGAACGTGGAAGATTAAGCACCATGGAAGAAATGAATCTCAAGGATTCATTGGAGCATAGATCTAAGTTGCATAGTGGCTGGGTGCATCTTCTTAAATGGGTGAAGTCTTAACGAACTATCAGTTCGTTAAGGGCTTAGGCTTGCTTCGCAAGCTGCATAAGGAGCCAAGGCTCCTGCTTACGGGCTACGCCCTGATATCTTTTATAACAACTCCAGCGCAGCGTTTGCAGGCACAAAGTGCCGTATGCAGGGAGGCAGAGCCGACCATAAGCCAAAAGCGTAAACTCATTAACTCAATAATGTTAAAATGATTCTATGCCATTACGCTTCCTTACATCAGGCGAATCACACGGTCCTGAACTAAACATCATCCTTGAAGGTATTCCTGCAAATATGCCTCTTTTGGAAGAAGACATCAACCTCGATCTCAAAAGACGTCAAGGTGGTTATGGTCGTGGCGGCAGAATGAAGATTGAAACAGACAAGGTCTTTTTTACTGCTGGCGTCAGACATGGACGGACTTTTGGCGGCGCGCCAATTGCAATGAAACTAATCAATAAAGATCATCAAAAATGGCTCAATGTCATGTCAGCAAGTCCTATTAATGACAATGACCCTCAGGTCAAAGCCGAACTAGACGCAAAATACATCTCCAAGGTAAGACCAGGACACGCAGATTTTGCTGGCGCACTTAAGTATGACGCTCCCGATGTTAGGGATATTCTTGAAAGATCTTCTGCACGCGAAACTACTTCAAGAGTTGCGGCTGGCGCAGTATGCAAAACTTTTTTGAAGCAATTTGGTATTGAGATCTTCTCTCATGTACTTACTATCGGTAAACTAAGTGTAGACAACGACGTCATTGCGAGCGTCAGTGAAGCAACCCAATGCAAAGACAAATATATCCAGTTTAAAAAACAAGTAGAAAGCTCTGAGCTTCGTATCTATGATCCAAGTGGCAAAAAAGATCAAGAGTTTAAGGACTATATTGATTCAATCCGCAAGAAAGGTGACACCCTTGGTGGCATCGTTGAAATTTTTGCATTGGGAGTGCCCGTTGGGCTTGGCTCACACGTACAGTGGGATAGACGCATAGACGGTCTCATCGCTCAAGCAATGATGAGCACTCATACAGTCAAGTCTGTTGAAATCGGACTTGGTGAAGAAGTTGGTAGAATCCCTGGTTCACAAGTTCATGATCAGATTTATAGAGCTGAGGACAAAAACCCGCTTCATTACAAACGCCCCACTAATAACTTGGGCGGCACCGAAGGCGGCATGACTAATGGGATGCCTCTCACTTGCAAAGTCGGAGTAAAACCGATCCCTACTTTAATTTCTAAACTTGATTCTATTGACCTGGATACCAAAGCCAACGCTGAGTCTCACTTTGAGCGCTCTGACATTTGCGTTGTACCTGCAGCAGGAGTAGTACTAGAAGCTATGATGGCAATTGTGCTCGCCCAAGCATTCTTAGAGAAATTCGGCGGTGACAGTATCGCAGAAACTAAACGTAATTACGATAGTTACCAAGAACAGATTAGTCAAAAATAAGATCCCACCCGCTGCGTGACATACGCCACTTTTAAGATATCTCCTCCTAACAAAAGATTAGAGTGTATACACTCTAATAAATCATTTTCCTAACTATCAATGCTATAACAAATATCACGCTTGAGCTTGAAACATTATTTATAAAAGGAGGCTACCGATGTCACAACAAGCCTGCATCGAATTTACCAATGCATTTTACCATGTCTGCTCAAGAGGATTTAACAAAGAACCTATCTTCCATGAAGATGATGATTATAACTATTTCCTCTATTTACTCAAAAAAGCTTATATGAAATACAATCTGCTAATTCATTCATACTGTTTAATACCGAACCATTATCATCTCTTCCTGGAAACTCCCAATGCTAATTTGTCTCAAGCAATGAAATTCATTAATGAGTCTTATGCAAAATTTTTCATAAAAAAATATTCCAATCACGACGGCTATGTATTCAGTCGACGTTATAGAAGACATGTAATTCAAGAAACCAAATATGCAGTCAAGCTCTTCCTTTATATCAACGGAAACGCTGTCAAACACAAGATGATAGCTAGTCCCGAAGACTGGCATTGGTCAAGCTGGAATGCTCTGACTCAACAAGACTCTAGACCCATCTTTTTGCAAAATAGTTTATTTATAAAACACTTCAAGTCAATCAATGACTTTAAACAACAATTCTCTAATCAATATAATCGAAGCTGGAGCCCTGAAACTAAAGCTGTTGGCAAAACAATTCTAGGTGATGATGAATTTGTACAAGAAATTATAGAAAAGTACGTAGACCTCGATAATGAAAATATCATTGGCAGAAAAGAGATGAAACAACACAGCCAAAGAAATACAACAAAAAGGATTCACAAATATATTAAGGGACTCGATATAAATCAAAATCTAAAACAACATTACTTGATTTATTTATTACTTGAAAACACCAATATCAGCAGGAAAGGATTGGGCACTCAATTCAATCTAAGTGCAAATGCATTAGGTAAAAGAGCCAGCAGAGTACGCCAATCAATACAGAAAGACAGTAGCTTGAAGCAATTGTTAGATTTCACGAACGTATTATCCTAAAAGTGGCGCATGTCACGCAGCGGGTGGGATCTTATTTATTGCTTAACAAATAAGAATAATCCCAAAGAATTAGCATTGTCTGTAGCATAAGCGACTATTGCATCGCCACCATCTTGAACATAACCAGAGAAGCTATGACCACCAGCACTAAAGCTAATATCACCACTAGCACTTATAGTAGCAGTACCACTAGTTCCTTCAAAGTCTGAACTAGCTGTTGTACGTGTAATAGTATTACTAGGTCCTGACTTCAGTGCTTGATTCTCTAAAGCGTTGGCAATAGTAAAGCTTGTTCCAGCAAATGTTATAGTACCTGTTTTATGACTAGATAGAACAATACCACCAGAGCTACTCAAACTAGTTGAATAACTAAAAATTTTGTAAGTGCCACTTAGGCTTGGAGTAGAGCTAGGCAATTTAACAGCAAAACTCAATTCGCGACTTGCACTATCAATCTGATTCGGTCTTCTTGCCGGCCCACCTTGATCATTACGATCAGTTGCAATTACAAAAGCTGCAATAGAAGCATCTTGCGCGGCATAACCTTCAAAGACCATTTCTCCCTCTTCATTATCCTCACCAGCTACATCAATAGTAAAACGACCATTGCTAGAAGTCAATTGCGCAGAACCAGTTTCGGCCTCAGAGAATTCATCACCGCCGGTTGACACTGAGACAGTATATTCATCACCACAACTTGCTATTGAACTCTCAAGATACTCACGCTCAAGCTGAGTACTAGCGTCAAAACTGTAAACAACAGAACCGCCCGCAGCAATATCTAAAGTACCTTTGAGACTCATAACGCCGATCCGTCCTTGACCACCAAGATCAGTTCCAACACCAACTATTCCATAAAGTCCTTCAAGCACCTCATTAGACTGTTTAATAATTACTTGAAAACCAACGATGGTATCTTCAGAAATCTTCTGTCCATCACTAAATTCTTCGCCACCACCAATATTGTTGGCAACAGAGAAGCCTCCACTAACTGGATAGAATTGAAATACTTCGTCTTTATCTCTAATCGTAGTAGTAAAACTTTGATTACCAGGACCACGATGAGTATGAGTTTCTTCACTTGCAGGAACTACAACTGAAATCACATTACTAGTATTAACTGTCGCAAGAAAACCTCCTTCTTCAGATTCTCTCAAATCAGGAGTTTCAGAAAATGCTTCTAGTGAGTAACAATTTGATCCATCTTGTGGTTGTCCAGATCCATCACCTTGATCGTTACCTTGACCATCACCAAAGTCATCTTCAAAATTCTCTCCAGATCCTTGATCATTCGGATCACCAAACTCTCCATCAGGTCCTTCTTGATTTGGATCTTGTCCTTGGCTATCATCTTCAAAGTTTTCTTCTTGATCAAAACCACCTTGGTCATTTTCATCAAAGCCACCTTCATCTCCAGAGATAGACAACAGAGAAGCCTGTGAAGCCAGTACCGGCTTTGGAGTGATGGTAAGTACACCAGCCTCACTTGGACGTGAAAGTCTAGCCAAACCAATTTCCAATTCAGCACTCACTCTGTGTTCCTCACCAAAAGGACTCAAGCTATTAGAACCACCAAGGGCTCCTTCATAAAATACAACAAAGTAATCACCAGCAATTTCTTCAGCAGCAAGCCCTAAGTCTGTAGGAGTTGTTTCAAAAGTAAAATCATCATCAGAAAGAGGATCTATTGGATCTTGTTCAGATGGCTGGTCTTCATCAGGCACTTTTCCATCATCATCAA
This sequence comes from Candidatus Melainabacteria bacterium, assembly GCA_018695135.1. Taxonomy (GTDB): domain Bacteria; phylum Cyanobacteriota; class Vampirovibrionia; order LMEP-6097; family LMEP-6097; genus JABHOV01. Next base: position 6,136 of record JABHOV010000103.1, read on the forward strand.
TCGGATCTTCATCAGGGAGCTGACTTGGAAGCTCAACATCAGCATCGTTTGCAACACCAAGCATATTCTCAATTACCGGCTCAAAAAGATCTTCAAGCTTGGCTTGTGTCTCTTCAATAGTCTCTTCAATACCAGGATTAAATTCTTCAAATTGTTCAACAATATCGTTCATCTCTGTTGGAGTAATTTGTTCCTGTATCAATGGTGCTTCAGAATCTTGGACTCCTTCAACAAACTGATCATAGATAAAAGTAGAAACGGGATCAACCACGATATCCTCTGTCTCTGTTGCAAAAGCTATCAAATCCTCACCTGTATCAGCTTGAACATGAACTGCATATTCAACACTTGGTGTGGCATCTTCTGGCATTTCAATTTCGAAATTACCATCATCATCAGCAATCGCAGTTATTCCAGTTGGAGTTTGCGTGCCATCAGCAGCAATCTCTACGATTTCAACTTCTACACCAGCATCAAGATCCGTATTTAATGGAGTGATTTGTCTTGCCTTACCTATATTCTGAGGAGTTCTTCTTCTTGTATTAAAATTATTAGTACTACCAGAAGGTATAATCACTCTTCCAGAAATAATCACAGCACCAGCATCTACACTAAGTGCATCTTTGTATAAATTAATTCCCAGTTTCTTTTTTAGTCCCTTAGATACACTCATAGCAAAAGTGGATTCAGAGGCATTGACAATATTGTCAGTATTTTTGAGACTCAAAGTGATAGGAGTACTATTTTGCATTACACCATCTTCATAAGGAATCAAAACCGGTCCTGTAAGACTCGATTCGTATAGTTTTTTATTAAATTTGAGCTTGGCTTTAATATTGCCAGACTTGCCAGCAAGCTTGGTCGGATCATCACTCAATGTCACCGTAAAGGTTTGAGTCGGGCTCGATTCACTAAAACGCAAATCGTCATCACTTGGCACAATATCAATTGCAGAAACCTGCAATCCAAAAGCAACCATGATTAATACTAAAGCTAATTTTCTCATAGCCTCATTCTACCCGCAAGCTAGTAACTGGCTTTAGTACTGCTGACCTAAACAATCCCACCCGCTGCGTGACATGCGCCACTTTCAAGATAAATAGTGCTTAAAACAGATCAAGAAGGGAAATACCATTGTATTAGTCGATTTATCTTGAAAGTGGCGCATGTCACGCAGCGGGTGGGATCTTATCTAAGCAAAGGGCAAGCTACAGGTGGCTACCAAGGATTCAAATTAGACCGAGGGTCGCCTGCACCCTGCTGATCCTCACCATTATCAACTTCACTAGGCTTAGCTTCATTAACCTGTCTAAGTAAATTCTCAATATCTTGTTGGCTCAACTGATTTTGTTGCTGCTGTTTTTGTTGTTGTTGCTGGTCTTGATTTTGATCTTGGTTCTGGTCTTGATTTTGCTGATCTTGTTTTTGTTCTTGATCCTTTTCATCCTCACCTTCACCATCTTCATCTTCCTCTTCTTCGTCTTCTTGCTCATCTAGCTTGTCTTTAGCTAGTTGCAAGTTATGCTTGGCATCTTCATCATCTGGATCAATCTCAAGAGCTGCTTCATATGCTTTGACAGCTGCTTCATAATCGGCGATTTTGAAATTAGCATTGCCAAGATTGTACAAAGCACTTTCTTTAAGCATCTCGTTTTGTGCCGTTTCAGTAGCGCGCGCAAAACTAGTAAGAGCCTGATCAAAAACCCCTTCGCGATAATGAGCAATGCCCAAATTATAATTAAGCCTCGAACTATGTGGATGCTCTACTTGCAACTTCAAATACTGCTGGCGAGCATCAGTAAAAGACTCTGCTTGCAACGCCATGTCAGCCTGCCAAAGCCGAGGATCAGCGGGATTGGCTATCACCGGACCAGCCATTAACATAAAGAACAAAACAAACAAGCCTGATTTTTTGTTTCTACGTAATTTCTCAAAAGAATTATCAATGCGCTTAGTGAACCAAGATTTGACATTGGTATAAACTCCCATATTCAAGCCTAAAATAACTTCAAGCAATAAAGCAGCAAAAGCAATAGCAGTAAATATTTGGTAAGTCTCATACCACTTCTTAGATCTACCGGACTTGACAAGCTCATCATCTATCTTTGTTTTGATGTGATCATAATATAATTTATCCAAATGGAAATCACTACCACTAGATCGCAAATACTCGCCACCACCCTCTTTAGCAATTTCTTTAAGCAAAGTATCGTTTAATCTAGAAACTACAACCTCACCAGCTGCATCACGCACCAAACTACCACGATATTGTATTGGCGCGCCTTTAGCAGTACCAATACCAATGGTGTAGATTCTAATCCCTTCTGACTTAGCTCCCTTAGCTTCTTCTAGAGCTGCTTCATCCTGCTCCTCACCGTCACTCATGATGATAAGTGCTTTGCCTTCTGATTTAATATATTTGAATGCCTTACGAGCCTTTTGTAAAGCTAACTTAAATGAAGTACCAGGTGTTTCAATTGAATCAACACTGAGTTTACTAATCCAGTCCTTGACCATTAAGTAGTCATGAGTCAAGGGTGACTGCAAGAACGCATCACCGGCAAAAATAATCAAACCAATTCGATCACCAGCAAGCTTATCAATCAATTTGTTAATTTCATATCTAGCACGTGCCAGACGACTTGGACTAATATCCTCAGCGAGCATACTCTTGGAGAGATCCAAAGCAACAATAATGTTGGTACCTTGAGTCTCAATTTCTTTCCAATCATATCCCCAACGCGGTGAAATCAAGGCTATCGCAAGCATTGCCAGAGTAGAAGTCAGCAAGAAAAAGCGCAATAGCGACTTCATACTAGAACTATTAGGGAATAGAGTTTTGATACGACTTGGCTTAGCAAGTAAAGCCAATACCTTCTCTCTTCGTGCCCAGACTGTATAGAAGAAGAAGACTCCTGCAGGAATCAAGAGAAGTAAAAATAAAAATTCTGGATGTTTGATATTCATAAAAAGCCCTAACTCACCCTAAACCACACTGTATTTGCTAAAAGCATTTCGACCAAAAAGAATATCAATGCAGTCCAAAGGAAGGGCTCATAAATATCTCTGTAAGAATTATATTTTTTGACTTGAATCTCTGTTTTCTCTAACTTATCAATATGATTGTAGATTTTGACGAGATCCTCTGTAGTCTTACCTCTAAAGTAGACCCCTCCTGTCTTTTCAGAAATCTCAATTAATGTCTCCTCATCAATTGGGATAGCTTGTTTGACTTTTTGCATTCCAAAAGGAGTTGGCACCAAAAACGGTACCTCGCCATCTTGCCCGATACCAATGGTATAAATCTTGACTTTGAGTTGCTTTGCCATCTCAGCAGCTAATTGCGGGCTGATAGATCCTGAGTTACTTTGACCATCCGTCATCAGAATCAAAATTCGTGACTTAGCTTTAAGATCTTTGAGACGTTTGAGTGCAACAGCTATCGCGTCACCAATCGCCGTCGAGTTACCCACCATCCCTATTTTCAAATGATTAATCAAATCGACTATCGCACCGTGATCCATAGTCAAAGGACATTGAGTATAAGCCTTCTCACCAAAAACCAATAAACCAAGTCTGTCACCGCTTCGTCTATTGACAAAATCCTCAAGTATCACTTTTAAAACAGTCAAGCGGTCAGTAGTTTTGCCAGCTAGTTTAAGATCCAATGCAGACATAGACTGTGATGTATCAACGGCAAGTACAATATCCAAACCAAGGTGTTTGTTTACAGTAATCGATTGCCCAAGCTGGGGTCTTGCCAAAGTTACAACCACAATTGCAAGTAGTAACAATCTCATAAAGAACGGCATATGAAAACCGATATTATCAAAGAAAGAAGAAAAACTCTTGTGTTGAGTACTAAGTGCAATGCTCAAATTGCTTTGTTTAGAACCAAATGAATAAATCAGGAAAAGCACTGGAAGTACCAGAAGAAAACTAAGCACCCATGGATTTGCAAATGTCATACTCGTGCCCCCTCCAGTCGTGCCTGCTCCTCAAGCTCGACTCCATGGTCTTGCTTTTCTTCCTCTTCTTCAGTTTCTTCAGCGAGCATTGTTTTTTCTGTAGTGCGCACAATATCCAAACTCAATTCTAGATCTTTTGCTTTGGTTTCAAGTGAAACATTTTGTTTGGCAAATTTGGCCAAATCCGCTCTCTGAAGAATTTTGGTAAGAAACATCGCATGATTAGTTCGTATTCGACTTTCATTAATTAAAACATCTGCCATCTCGTCAGCGGTCTTCTCAAGACAAGCAATCCCCAAACGCTCTTCAAGATAGCTCTTCATATATTCTGAATAAATTAAATAGAACTGCTTACTATCAAGGTTGAGATTCAATTCCGTTAGATTTTTGATAGTACGTTCATAGGTACTCAATTCATCATTAATTTCCTGACGAAAGAATTTAATATAAACAAAATAAGCGAGGACTGAAACTACAGCAAGAATCACCAAAACTACAAACCAAACTGGAATTATGATTGAAATATAACCCTTGATATCTCTCAAACCTTCAGCACCAGCATCAGGTAAACCAGTTGAGGCTTGCTGCATTGCTTGAATCATTTGACCACCGTTAGCAGTTGGAACTGGCATTAAGATCTACGCTCCTTTGTCAGAAACATATGCAAAAGGGTTTGCAGGTAAGGCTTATGGGTAGATAGATCCAGGAAATCAATCCCGAGTCTTTTGAATTTGGCACTTAATCTATTAATGTGGTCACTTTGCAAATGTGCAAAAAGCTCACGGGTAGATTTGCGGTTAAGGTTCAAAAGCTGCTTTTGTCCAGTCTCAGGGTTAATCACTTCAACAAAACCAATATTTGGTAACCAAAACTCACGAGGATCTCTAATTGAGATAGCAATTAAGTCTTGGGTCTTACGCAACAACTTCAACTCTTTCTCATAATCAAATGATTCAGCAAAAACATCATCCGCTGCCTGCTTGGTCAGCTCTTTCATTACAGGAGCTTTGGATTTAATAAAATCGGAAATCAAAAACACCACAGAGTGCTTAGGAACCATTGAAATCACTTCTTGCAAGGCACGCTTGAGATTAGTTTTCTTGGATTTGGGCTTGAAAGTCAATAAGTCCTTGATCAGTCTAAAGATATGCGCCTTGCCTTGTTTCGGCGGTATATAACTCTCGACTTCATCAGTAATTAAGATCATACCGACCTTGTCATTACTTTTGATAGCCAGCGAAGCCAGTACTGAAGCTAGTTCCACAGCCATCTCTTGCTTAGTTTGTCTTTGAGTACCAAAGTCATTAGAAGCGCTCAAATCAAGAATCACTATAATCGAAAGCTGCCTTTCTTCTTTATACTGACGAATATACGGCTCTTGCATCCGAGCTGTCACTTTCCAATCTATCCCGCGAATATCATCACCAATTTGATATTCACGTATCGATTCAAAATTGAGTCCCTTCCCTTTAAACGCTGACTTATACTCACCCGATAGAATTTCAGATGCCATCCGATCTGACTTGATCTGGATCTTTTTTATTTGAGAAAGTAATTCCTGACTGATTAACACTGAAACCTTATGTCCTTAACAAACTGCTCTAAGGCTCTAAGGCTGTAGGGCGAGTCCATTACAGCCTTAGAACCTTACAGCCCTACATCCCTTACGGTACTTCTATACTGTCAAAGATGATTTTTATAACATCATCTGAATTTTTATCCTCAGCTTCAGCTTCAAAACTTACGATGATACGTTGTCTCAAAACTTCAAAGCCAACACTCTTAACATCTTGAGGAGTCACGTAAGCTCTTCCTTGCAAGTAAGCATGTGTTCTTGCTGCCAAAACCAGTGCTATAGAGGCACGCGGCGATGCACCAACTTCAATCAAACCATCAAGTTCTTTGATCTTATGAACCTTTCCACCAGCTTGCGACTCACCAGTACGACTAGCAAAAACAATATCAACAATATAGTCTTGTACTTTCTCATCAATATAAACCTTATCTACAAATTCACGCGCCTTGAAAATATCATCCTTGCTTAGAACTTGTTTTAAATTGATAACTTGTTTAAGCGCCATCATGTTCATGATTTTCTTTTCTTCAACTCGATTAGGATAATCAATCTTGAGCTTCATCATAAATCTATCCATCTGCGCTTCTGGCAACGCATAGGTGCCTTCTTGCTCAAGCGGGTTTTGAGTCGCTAATACAATAAAAGGCGGATCAAGCGGGTAAGTAGTGTCACCGATGGTTACTTGTTTCTCTGCCATCGCTTCAAGCAAAGCAGATTGCACTTTGGCTGGAGCTCGGTTAATCTCATCGGCAAGAATCAAGTTGCTAAATATCGGACCCTTCTTTGTTTCAAAATCACTTGTGTTCGGTCTATAAATCTGCGTACCAATCAAATCGGCTGGCAATAAATCCGGCGTAAACTGAATCCGCTGAAAACCAAGCCCGATACAATCCGATAATGCCTTAACAGTCTCAGTCTTAGCCAAGCCAGGCACACCCTCAATTAATATATGTCCGCCAGCTATAATACCAAGTAATAATCTATCGACAAAATGCTCTTGTCCTATTATTTTCCTGGCAACTTCTTCTCTAACTTGCTGAAAACTCTTGGAGTGAATCTGTATGTCAGTCGTTAATTGCTCCAATTCTGCGCCTGTGTCAATGGTTTCTGTCATATTAATGATTATAACTCATCTTTGCCTCTTGCAACTAGAGCATACACATTGCTAGAATCGAGATAAGATATGGGATTTACTATAGACGCATGGACAGGACCGCAACATTATAGAGTCGAAGCAGGACAAGGCAATAATGAACCAATTAACAATCATCGTCAACCATACGACGCAAACATCGCACGCATGCTTGCCAAAAAAGTATATCAATTGGATACCTTATATGGAGATACTGGCCATATGCCAATTAGCATTGACAATTATATTCAATATGCAGAAGCTGTGACAGAGGTCTGGGAGGATGCTGGAGATCATCAACAAAAAGTTCTTGCAAAGTTAGATCTAGCAATTGAACGAATGTTCAAACCAGGACTAATTACGGCTGACATGGACAAAAGGGTTGAAATATTTATACTCAAAGAAAGTATTATGAAACTGCAAGGCAAGCAAGACTACTCTCTTGAAACAGAGCTCAATAATCTCATAAAAAATTTGAAACAAAATATAAATGATTTTGGTCTTTATTTAACCGTACTTAGTCTAGCAGAGCAAATTGCCAAAGATAAAGCAAGCCAAAATAAAGAAGAATCTAAAAAATTTATTACACAAAAATTATTAGCAATTATAGACAAGTTAGACAAGAAATTAGCATCAAAAGAAATCAAAGCTAAAAAATTATTGCCAAATTATTATCGATTAAAAGCAGAATTATTAATATTAGCAGGGCAAAAACAAGAAGCACAAGATTTCATAGCATCAGCAAGTCAAAAAACAGCAACCATGGATGTCACGACGATGGTTCTGCAACCTATACTCAAGCGATTACAAAAGCAAAAAAAAGACCCCGCCGAAGCGAGGTCTTAATTAATTTGATTTACAAATGCAAAACTTAGAAAGTTTTGTAGATGCTAGCCTGAACACCAATGTCTGGTGAATCATTGTTGATACCAAGAGGTAAACCAGCTCTGAATTGCATATCATCCATAGGGATAATTATGCCTGGAACCAGTCTTAAATCAGTACCAAGGTTATCTGTGTAAACCGTGTTACCAAGTAGACCTAGAGAAAGACCAAAGTCTTCTCCTGACCAAACAGCCTCATTGTAATAAATGAGTGAGTGTTGAGTAGCACCTGCGTCTGGCACGTCGAATCTATATCCAACATCACCATGCCAAGCTAGGTTATCACCTAGGCTGATTGTGTACTCTGCACCAGTTTGGAAGCCGTAAGCATTACGACCAGAAACAGGTCTCAAAGTGTTGTTTAAAAGTAAACTACTTTGAACCATTGGGAAATGTTGGTTGATGTACCAAGTTAAAGCAAAGTCTTCTTCATCAACTAAAGCAGCTTCTAAGCTAAGACCTATGTTGCTGAAACCGAAAGCAGATGAATCACCTGTTGTACTATCGGTTGTACCGTAGCTTAAACCAGCGCTCATACCAATTCTAGTAGGAATTCCAGTATCTAAACTGTGTCTCCAATCCATTCTTAGTAAATTGAATCCGTCTGAAGAAGTTTCAGAACCAGCTGAACTTCCATGATCGTGGAACCAATCAAAACCAATTGTTAATTGGTCAGGATTTTCTGTATTAATTGCAGCTTGTTGTACATTTAGTGGAGCTAATGCAGCGTTTGCACTAGATACACTAAGTAAAAGCAACATAGCTAAAAGTATTGATTTTCTCATAAATTTATCTCCTATTTTGTTCTTAGTTATCTCAACGAGATAGAACATAGCTAACCAGTCCAGGCTAACTATCAGAGATTATAATCTCATAGAAACATTAATTTGTACAATACAATACCTGTTGTCTTTTGCAAATTTAATTTTCATGAAGGGCTGTTCCGGGAAATTGAAGAATTTTAACTAGTTGCAAAGCCTTATGGTCTCTAGCTTTAAGCAAAAGTAGCGATATTTTCGTGAATATCTTGATTAAATCTATCCTAGATAAGAGCTATGATGTTTATATGCTTGATCTACAAATTAATGGCTTTGCAACAGAGGATTTTTCTTGTAATTTCTGGCAGGCTCCTCAAGATGAATCAATAAATTCATTGAACAGCTACCTTATTAAAGAAGAGGTTGAACAATATTTGGCCACAGTCATCACTTCAAGCTACTCAAGTTTTGCGAACAATCTCAAACGAATTCAAGACTACAGTAACAAGTTTGGTAATGGAAATTTGCTCGGTGTTCACATTGAAGGTGGCTTGATCACCAGTTTAGGGGTGCATCCACCAGAGCATGCAACTGCACTTAATTATAAAGAAGCAAAATCATTAATCGCGGACTTTCCTGGCTTGATTAAATTATGGACGATTTGTCCTAAGCTTGATCCTCAAGGCCAAGTCACCAGGCTGGCTCAAGACAATGGCATAGTAGTTAGTTATGGTCACAGCAATGCTAGTTATAGTGAAGCTTCTAGCGCTTTTGAAAACTATGGCGTGAACTTAGTAACTCATTGGGGAAATGCAATGTATATAATGAAGGATTTTCAGCAGCGTAATTGCTCAGATCAAGATCTCAGTAAATTAGATACTGAGACAGATGGAGGTATCGGACTTGCTGCCTATCAAAACCCAGATATCTATTGTATGGCAATTGCTGGCTCTCAAAAAGACGGCGATGAACATATCGATCCTCGCTTATTAAAGAAGCTTTTTGAGAAAAAAAAAGACAAAATGATTTTGGTGAGCGATGCAGTGGTCTTGCGGCCTGAGATTGGCGCCCTGCAAGGAGGTCTCGTGAGTCTTGGCAAGCACGCTCAAAACGCTATAACTATTGGGATTCCTGAAGCTGCTGTCAGAAAATCTTGTGCAGAAACTCCCAAGAAATTACTCAAATTGGGGGTTATCAACTAGGAGGCTGTCGGAGAATTCAAGAACAAGGCTTGCGAGCACCAAAAAGCCATGTGGAAAACATGGCTTTTGGTGTTTACCCGTAGTATATTCTAATAAATGAGGGCGAGCGTAACACAGTTATTGGATTATTCCGACAGCCTCCTAGGTAGTCCATACAAATGACCTAGCCTTATCCCCTAGATTCTGGGCATTTTATAGATATGGAAGATCTTGGTCTCAATCAACGCAAAACTATTGAAATGCTCAATAAATTACTTCACGCGGCACGACGTGCCCATGAAAATGGCAAAGACAGAGCACTAAGCAAAATTATCGAGGAAGCCAGTAGACTTGGTTCTCAATTAAATGACCATATGGACAGCCGCAAAGCACCAATGAATGCTGCGGATTTTTACAGAGCCTATTTATCAGAAAAGAAACCGGAATTTGTGCGAGTTGAGGGTGTGGTTGTAGAATAAAGATTTTGCAAAAGCTGTAGCGCTCTAAAGCTATAAGGCCTCTTTTACTGCCTATGAGTTCTTTTCTCATCATCGTCCCCGTGTGGGCAATTAGCAAAGATTTGAAATTGCATATCAACGATCTCAACACCGTGTTTTTCGGCGATACGTTTGCCTAATTCATTAACCAAGTCATCTTCAAACTCAATTGTTTTGTTGCAATTGAGGCAAATAATGTGGTGATGCGGCGGGGCATCTGTATCAACAAGCTCATAGTGCTTGTGAGTCTCAGCAAAATCAAGCTCACGCAGGATGTTCATTTTGACGAGCATTTTGAGGGTGCGATAAGTAGTTGCAAGTGAGATCTGCTCACTGCCTTCTTTGAGTATGTCAAAAACATCCTCAGCAGAGAGATGTTTGTCTCCTGCCTCATGAAAAATCCGAATTACCGTCTCTCTTTGAGGAGTGACCCGGTAGCCTTGTTCTCTCAAATTCTTGAGCATTTCTTCTGTCTTGTCGTCTATTGTCATTTAATTTCCTGTCTCTCTAGTTAACGCAACTAACGTTCCGTTCTCATCGCTATGATTATAGCAGCTTATTGAGAATATTCTCAATAACATTAGTAACACCGGGTCGTAACGGTGTAACGTTTCGTTACGTCATTAACACCGGGTGATAACAGCGTAACGCTTTGCTAATACAGGTTGTTATCAAGCAGCTATTATACTGACAAATCACAATAGGTACATACAAAGCGTTACGGTGTTATCACCCGGTGTTAATGACGTAACGATTCTTTTCGAAACCATATGGTCATAGTTGGCGTCTAGGTATAAGGCTAACTATGTATAGACTCGCGATATTAATTCTTACACTACTCCCACAAGCGGTTCTTGCAGCACCTGGTATTTCGCTCAACCTTGGAGACGGCACTGAAGGTGTAGGTACAGGTGTACAAATCCTAATTATGCTCACCATCTTGAGTGTGGCTCCGTCAATATTCTTAATGACCACTAGTTTTATACGATTCATTATCGTATTTGGAATGCTCAGAACAGCAATGGGGCTGGGGCAACTTCCTCCGACACAAATCCTCGTTGGTCTATCTTTAATCTTGACCTTCATGGTTATGCAACCGACCTTTGATCGAGTCAACGCCGAAGCACTGCAACCATTCATGCAACAGCAAATAGATGAACAAACTTTTTTCAAACGCGCTTTTGAACCAATGAAAGACTTTATGATCAGACAGACAGACAGCTCCGAGTTTGAACTAGCACTAAGAGTCGCTGACATCGAAAAACCAGAAAGCCTCGACGACCTACCACCTCACATCATGGTAGTCTCGTTCATTCTGAGCGAACTAAAAAAAGCATTCAAAATTGGCTTTATGATCTTCATGCCTTTCATTGTTATAGACATGATTGTAGCCAGTGCCCTGGTCTCGATTGGTTTGATGTTCTTGCCGCCTACTACTATCTCGCTGCCATTTAAAATCGTGCTCTTTGTATTAATTGACGGCTGGGCACTCTTAAGCGAAGGCTTGATGAAAGGATTTGCATAATGGATCAAGCGCAATTTATCGATATCTCTAATCAAGCATTATTGACAGCAGCAATTGTTTCTATTCCAGTCTTGGTACCCAGCCTGATTGGTGGTGTACTCATAAGTTTGTTTCAAGCACTAACCCAAATCAGTGAGCAAACACTGACCTTTGTACCTAAACTAGTCATCATGATTATTAGTTATTTCTTTGCCGGACCTTGGATCATCCGCTATATGGTGAACTACACAAGCTCAATCATAGAAAGGATTCCAGAGATGTCTTTGCCTGGTTAAATAGCAGTCTCTAAAACTCTCTTAGGTCCATGGATAGGATCTTCAAGTACAATCGTCTGTTCGCGAGATGGTCCAACACTAACTATCGTTATTGGAATCTCAAGAATTGATTCAAGGTAGCGCACGTAACTAAGTGCACCCGCTGACAGCTGACCAATTTCGGTAGCACCAACAGACTTGGTTTCATCTTTCCATGGAGCTAATTTCTCATAAATAGGTTCAACATATTTTAGGAAATTGGACTTGGCTGGAAGATCTTTGTAAACCTCTCCAGTGCGAATATCTTTGTAAGCATTACAAACCAAAATCTCTTCAAGATCATCAAGCACATCAAGCTTGGTCAAAGCTAAACAATCCATACCATTGATACGAACTGCATAACGCATCAAAACAGCATCAAACCAACCAACGCGACGCGCTCTACCAGTAGTAGTACCAATCTCTTCCCAGGCAGTTCCTTCAGCACGAAGAATCTTTGCAGAACTTCCTTGAACTTCTGTAGGGAAAGGACCCTCACCAACACGAGTCGTATAAGCCTTAGCGATACCAATCACTCTATCGATAAAGTTGGGACCAACACCAGAACCAATGCAAGCACCGCCAGCAACAGGGTTGGAGCTAGTCACATAAGGATAGGTTCCATGATCAAGGTCAAGCAAAGTTCCTTGAGCACCCTCAAACAAAATATTTTTGCGTTGCTTGTTTGCTTCCCAAACAATTGCAGCCGTATCAAAAACATAAGGAGCAAGTTGCTTACCGTATTCTGCATACTCTCTAAAAACTTCATCAATATTCAATGGCTCAAGTCCATAAAGTCTATCAAGGATGATATTTTTTTCTGGAATCAAAGTCTTGAGTTTATCAAGCAAAGCACTTGAATCAGTAAGTTCACACATGCGCAGACCTGAACGTGCTGACTTGTCGGCGTAAGTTGGACCAATGCCTCGACAAGTTGTACCGATTTTCTTAGAGCCCCGAGCCTCTTCCTGAGCTGCGTCTATCAAAAGATGATAAGGCATTGTCACATGCGCAGAAGCACTGATTTGCAAATTGCTCATATCAATTCCTTGATCTTGAAGCTCATTAATCTCACGCAAAATTACTTTAGGATCGATTACAGTTCCGTTACCAACCATACAAATGGTTCCTTCATTCAGAATCCCAGATGGGATCAAATGGAATTTATACTTTTTGCCACCAGTGTTCACTGTATGACCGGCGTTACTACCGCCTTGATAACGCACGATATAATCCGCGTTTTTGGATAGTAAATCAACTACCTTTGCTTTACCTTCATCACCCCATTGACTACCAACTAATACTACGTTTGCCATTGATTCTCCTTTGCCCCAATTGAATAGTATAACATGTCGGGACAAAAGATTCTTTGTATAGGGGTTAAATGACCTCCTTAAATTTAGATTTATCAATTTTGCAAATCTTGATTTAAGCAAATCTCCTATAAACAAAGGGATACAGCGAAATACCCCAGGGGTTAAATGACCCCTTTCGTTTTCATCTAAGGCTTGCTATAAGTTTATTAATGGATCACAGGTATGATAGAGCCAATGAATTTAAGGCAAAAGCACAGTTTTTCTTCGGGTCAATACTATGTACACCATTCTGCTTAGGTTTCTCAAACTGGTTAACAGGAGAGTTTGAACCTCAAGTTTATCAAATCAAAGCTGCAGCAATATTACTAGCACCAGGAGTATATTTCATAAATAATAGCTATGGTATCATGAAAAAGAGAGACGAAAACCATGTTAGATTTCATTAAAGAACAGCTAAATAATCCAGAAACTATTGCTGTTTTAATTATGTTCGGAGTCTGGGCTTATGCTTCACGTTTTGAAATCTTCCAGTGGACCGAGAAACAAGACCTTAGTGCTTTTGCTGACAAGGAGTTAAATGTACAGCAAAACCCACTCAGCGACCCTCGAGGGAATTAACGCACAAATTATTGAAGTTGAACTTGATTCTGGAGGAGGTATGCCTGGATTCAATATCGTTGGGCTTGCTAGTAAATCAATCAGCGAGTCCAAAGATCGTGTCAGAGCGGCTTTAGAATCGAGCAACTATCCACTAGACGCTGGCAAAATCCTGGTTAATCTAATTCCTGCTCACTTGCCCAAAGAAGGTAGTCATTTTGATTTGGCGATAGCTGCAACGCTGATGGTCAATCACGGCTATATTAATGTAGCTCCTCAATTACTTGCCAGCTGTTGTTTTTTTGGTGAGCTCTCGCTCAATGGCAAGCTCAAACAAATCATTGGGCTACTACCACTAGCCTTGCAAGCGCAAGAAGCCAAGATCAAACATATAGTAGTTCCCTATGATAACCGTAATGAAGCGAGCTTGATTAAACTAGCAAGCAAATCTAATTCTGAGATTTATGCAATCAACAATCTCTTTGAGCTTCAATCATTGATTGAAGCAATTGATAGAGGTAATAATGAAGTCTTGCAACAATACCAAGTGCCGGTATTAGACAGAACCAAACTCCAAAGCAAAACAAAACCCAATCGCGATCTGAGCGAGGTTATCGGGCAAGAGCAAGCCAAACGTGGCTTGGAGATTGCTGCAGCGGGAGGGCATCATGTACTCATGATTGGTCCACCTGGTTGCGGTAAATCAATGCTCGCCAATCGTTTTATTGATTTACTACCAGCTCTTAGTTTTGATCAAGCACTTGAACTAACTAAGATCTACAGTATCAGCGGTATGAGCAACGGTGACTTGATGCTAGAACCGCCGCTGCGAGCGCCGCATCACAGCGCCAGTAACGCCGCGCTAGTTGGTGGCGGCTCCAAAGTCAAACCTGGCGAAGTGAGCCTGGCTCACAACGGTGTCTTGTTTCTTGATGAGCTTACTGAATTTAACCGGCATAGCATCGAGCAGCTCAGGCAAATACTTGAGGACAAATCAATCAACATTAATCGCATCAGGCAATCCTTGCGTTTTCCAGCGAGCTTTACTTTGATTGCCGCTTGCAATCCTTGTCCCTGCGGCTATTTGGGCGACACAGTCAAACCTTGCTCCTGCTCTCCCAGACAAATAACTAATTACTTAGGTAGACTTTCTGGTCCGCTACTAGACCGCATTGATATGCATATAGAATTGTGCCGGCTTGATTACGATCAAATCAAAACACTCAATCGCCGTGCCAGCGGCTCGACTCTAATCAAAAACTCTAGTCTCACTGAGACTTGCAAAGCCAAAATCATCAAAGCACGTCAGTTTGCCAAGCAAAAATCACAAGGTCTAGTCTTAGAACAAAGCGAACTGGAGTTTATGGACAAAGCTATTTTGAATCTCGATCTTTCTGCTCGCTCTCACCAGAAGATCTTGCGGCTTGCCAGAACTATTGCAAACCTAGATGCGAGTGAGTTTATTAGAGTGCCACATTTAGCTGAGGCGCTTAGTTTCAGGGCTATTGATTGGGAGAGGTATAGGAAGTAGACTCGAGGTCTGAGGCTGAAAGCTACAGGCAGAAACTGTTACAATGAGGCTATGGCAGCAAAAGTAAAAATCATGTACGACCAAGTTGGTGAAACTCTCACCATATACTTTAACGAGCCAAGTGCAAATCATATTTGCGAAGAACTAGGTAATGGCAGCCTATTAATCAAAGATTAAAACACAGGTGAAACAGTTGGCTTTGAGCAGCTAAACTATAAACCAAAGGAACCACATCGGCTAATTATTGAAAGTGAGAGTTTTAGTAAACCTCAGTAAGCTTAGTAAGTGCAATATTCATCATCTCTTCACGAATTTCTGCAAGAGCTTCTCTTTTAGTTTTCGAAAATGAACCATAAGTCTCAGTAAGTCTATAAGCCTGAGCCAAGATCTCTAAAGCATTTTGCATAATCGGCTTTGAACCTCTACTATTAACAAATTTATCATTAATTGCAACCCTTCTGTAATGGTCTGCCGCATCTTGAGGTGACAAAGTTTCACGCCCACTATGACCAACCAATGTATCCCAATCATGTTCACTCTGTCCAGTAAGACTTAAAATCATTTTTTCTAAATCTACAGTCTCATTTGGTGTAGCATCAATTGTCTCTTGAACTAAGCTTGTTCCTTGACTACTAATTGCAGGATCAAATGGTATTGGAGCTACAGCGGGTAATTCTATTTCAGGTGATGGAGTCGTAGAAATTGATTTAAGTTGATTTATTAATTTAACAAATCTTGTAACCGATGCATCTTCTGCTTGTTTCTGCTCACCATTCTCATTTAATATATATGTGCGTAGTAAAGCGTCAACAATAAAATATTTTTGTTCAGAAGTTAGTTTATCAAAGCCAGCTTGTTTCAACTTAGCTTTTAAATTAATAGAATCACCTTGCCTACGATCAATTGTTTCAGATGATTGTTTTAACACAATAGCATCGACTAATTTGTGTAACATAGCTGCAGCAGTATTTTCATCTGTAGCTTGTTGCATAGCAACTTGATGAACAGCAATTTCCAATGGGTCATTATTTAAGGTTTTGTCATCTTGCCAATGAAGAGCACTATCACCAGAAACAAAATCTGTTAAGAATTGTGTCCACGGTATTACTGTTGCACTAGAAAACAACTCAGGGTTTGAACTTATCGAAGCAAAAGTTGATCTAACAAGATTACCACCATTGGAAATCATATGATCTGCTTCTCCTTGATTAGGTCTCAAACGTTGCTTGTTATCAACTTTAAAAAACTTCTGAAGAAATTGATCGTAACTAATATTTTTTGACGCCCTGGGTAAAAGACTAGGAAGAATAGACTCTGGTACAAAAGACAAATCAATCTGCTGTTGGGCTCTCCTTGGTGGAGAATCAACTCTTACTGTTGTTACTAATTCCGATCCTCTACTAATTGCTGTCATAATATTACCTACACTAATAAGTATATACTAATCACCATCCTCCGTCAAGTCTTATCTTGAAATATTTACGGTGACAAATTAATATCTTTCAATACTAACCTCAAATAAGCACAAATCCTTCTTTCACAAGCATGAATTAAGTATTTATAGTTTTTTCAGAATATACCCCACCTGGGTATATTCGTTACGCTATCAACACCGGGTGATAACGGCGTAACGCTTTGTATGTACATGTAACCATGAATTTAGAGCTAAAATAATCTCAATGGCTTCACAGCAAACCACACTCAAAGAAATCTACCAGCAGCTCAAATCGAGCCTCAAGATTGCCGAGGCTGAGCAAGAGTCGCGAGTAATTCTCCAAACAATTCTAGGACTAAGTCCTAGCCAATTGATTACTGAAGACACTCAAATCATCACCAAAAACCAAGCAGCACATATCTACTCTGTCCGAGACCAGCGCAACAAAACCAGAACACCACTTGCCTACTTGCTGGAAGAAGCTGCTTTTGGGGACATGATGCTTTTTGTTAATCAAGATGTTTTGATTCCAAGACCAGAAACAGAACTACTTGTTAAACAAACTCTCGCTGAAATCAAAATCAGAGACACTCATCAACCACGCATCCTTGATCTTGGCACTGGTTCAGGATGCATTGCAATTGCACTCAAACGTGCCTTGCCAGCAGCTCGGGTTTATGCCTCCGATATTTCCAAAGCAGCTCTGACAGTTGCTGCAATCAACGCCAAACAATACGAAGTCGATATTGAATTTGTTATGGGAGACTACCTCGAGCCATTCATTGGCAAATCCCGTTCACCAGTAGCTTTGCCGGTCATGCGCGGCAAGCCTCCTTACTTTGATGTGATAGTTTCTAATCCACCCTATATCTCAGAAGCCGACTACAAAGAACTAGAACCTGAAGTTCAGCACGAACCCAAACACGCACTCACCGGTTTTCCTTATAAACAAATCAAAAACCAAGTGCTTGAAGCTAAGTTACTTGAAGAAGGTGGTTTTATGGCTTTTGAATTTGGGCAGGGGCAACGCCCTCAACTTGAAGAGATTTTCCCTCAAGCCAAGTTTTATAAAGATCTAGAAAATAATGATAGGTTCTTAGTCTGGAAAAATGATCCAAAATCAGTGATGGGATTTAAGCCCTTCGACAAAGGCGCCTAGCAACTCTCCATCCTCAATATGCTTATCAAAGTAGTTCAGGAAGCTGCTTGCGTCACCGCCAGTACAAATAGTTAATGTCGGCTGATCGTTATTAATTAAATTGCGAGCTCTAAAGATCCATTCATTGACTAATCCCAAGTGCGCTGTATAAGTCCCACGAACAATCGCATCTCTTGTATTATTAGTTTTCATATCCGCCTCTCCAAGCAAGTTCATATGGTCTTCAGAAAAATCAGCAAGCCCATCACAGTCCTCGCTCAAAGCCTTCATACTCGCTCTTAAACCAAGACTAATAAAACCACCCAAGAATTCTCGCTTGGTATTAGCGACACCAATAGTAGTTGCAGTACCAAAGTCCATAAGAATTATATTAGATCCAGGATTCAAATCCAAAGCGCCAATTAATTTAGCGACTCTATCAGCACCAAGCCCAGGATAAATTCCAGCCAAAAGCTTTTGTTTCAGGGGATCAAAAATCTCCAAACTATTAAGCTCACGCTTAGCTTTAAGCTCATCTACAACCAACTGAGTCTGACTTGGCACAGACGAGATAATGTAAGTATCATAACTAGAATCATTCGGTAAATCATCAACACTGAGATACAGGTAAAATCCAGGCAAATCCACCAAGTAATACTTCACTCGCGAGTTACCTAGGTCTATAATTAAGTCGTGAGCTTTTTTCAAAATATTTACTCGGTAATTTTTAGACCAGGACTAGCCTTCGGTCAACTAGCCAATAATTATAGCTCAGGCCTTTTGCTTGAAGCCATAATCATTCTTAGCATCATTGCCTCTATCCAAAATCAACCCAATATCGCTGGCATACTTGGTTATCTTAGTTCTTGGCTCATCACTAGCAGTTTGATTTTCCTTATGGCTTATATTTTCAAACTCAAAGCAAATGACTATCCTCGCTTTATCACCTTATTGGGTTTTGCCAATATTCCAATGATTTTCCTGGCACCTGCAACAATCATCAGCCAGTTCAATTCTGCTTTGGGTTTGATACTCAAACTAATTATTCTCATTTGGGCTTTCAATCTAAATATAATTGCAGTTACAGAACTTTGCCAAATCTCCAAACTCAAAGCGACTTTGATTTATTTATTACCAGCACTTCTAATTACTTTAATTGCCATGAAATTTATCCTTGGTTCTATTGCACAACTGATGCTATTTTTTTAGGCTTACTATGAGTTATAATTAAACCAATGGTACTCCTCGAATCGAGCACACTAGAATACGGTAAAGCAATCTGCGACTTTGATCTAGCTGATACAGTCAGTGGTCGCAATATCACAAACAAAGATCTTAACAAGGACATTGTTGTAATTGCTTTCATCTGTAATCACTGTCCCTATGTAGTCAGAATCGCCGAGAATTTTTCTGCGCTTGCAGCCAAGACCAATGACTTTGTTAACTGGATTGCAATCTCAGCCAATGATCCAGGCTATAGAGAAGATGATAGTCCTGAGAACATGAGCAAATTTGCCGCAAAATATAATTTCAACTTCCCTTATCTTTTTGACGAGAGCCAAGAAGTAGCAAGAGCTTTTGGGGCGGTTTGTACGCCAGATATTTTCGTATACAAGCAAGGCA
Organism: Candidatus Melainabacteria bacterium; assembly: GCA_018695135.1. GTDB lineage: Bacteria > Cyanobacteriota > Vampirovibrionia > LMEP-6097 > LMEP-6097 > JABHOV01. The sequence goes on from JABHOV010000103.1 coordinate 25,590, forward strand.
AACTAGCCTACCACGCACGCTTTGAAGACCTAGAAAGAGCTATAGAGGATTTGAAAACTGGTAACAAGATCTCATTCCCAGACAAAGTTTCTGCCGGATGCTCTATTAAATGGAAATAAAAATAGCCCGGAAATTCCCAATTGCTGCGTTACGCTCCTCCAATGATGTCATCATTGACGGCTCAGTCAACTCAGCCATCACTCTCGTCGCAAGCCTTGCACTTGAAAATTTCTGAACTATTTTTAATCAGGATACTTAGGACTAAGTAAACTAACTGCCAAAGCAACAACACTCGCCAGCGCCATAGCAGAAATCAAAATAGCAGGGATTAACTTATCCCCGTTACCTGCAGCAAATGCATTGATTGCCAAAGTAGATCTCCAAGTAAATGCGCCAATCAAAAGTACATTAACTACTCTTGTTGCAGTTAGCACCACCTTGCTTTTGCAGACAAAAAAGCTCATTATAATGATGATTGCCGCACTTGCGACCCCGCTGATTAGAGCAGATTTGGCGTGAGTTAAGTAAAAACCTACCAAGCCTAACGTAAGTATGCTCAGCCCGTAGAGTAAATAAAGTGTTTTTTGATTCATAATGTACTATTATAATGCTAATGGCTAAAGTTCCGATCAAAATTCACGAATATGCATTTCTTGGCAAAGATTTCTTGAAATATCAAGATGCCAAGATCAGTGTCATGACACATGCTTTCATGTATGGCACCGCCGTTTTTGAAGGAATTCGTGCTTATTATAATAAAGATAAAGATGCGCTCTATCTACTTCATCTTAGAAATCATTTTGAGAGATTATTACAAAGTTGCAAAATTCTGAGAATGCAACCCTATTATGATGTTGATCAAATGTGTGAACTAACAATAGAACTTCTCAAAAAAAACAAACCGAAGTGCGATGCCTACGTTAGACCAAGTTGGTTCAAGTCCTGTGAAAGAATTGGTCCTTCAGTCATTTGCGCTGACAGCGACGATGAAGATAGTTTCGTGATGACATCAATTGATCTTGGTGACTACCTTGATACAAGCAAAGGTATCTCAGTACAAATTTCTAGTTGGAGAAGGGTTTCTGATAATGCGATTCCACCTCGTGCCAAAATTAATGGTAGCTATGTCAACACTGGACTTGCCAAGGCAAATGCGATTCTCGCTGGCTATGACGACGCGATTTATTTAACAGAAGCTGGTTACGTTGCTGAGGGTTCAGCAATGAATCTATTTATCATTCGTGATGGCAAACTTGTTACACCAAGAGTCTCTGACAATATCCTTGAAGGTATTACTCGCAACTTTATTAGTGACCTTGCAATCGATGAATTAGGCTTGGAGGTTGAGACACGCGCAATTGACCGCACTGAGCTTTATATAGCAGAAGAAGCGTTTTTCTGCGGAACTGGCGCGCAAATAGTGCCAATTGGTTTTATTGATAATTATCAATTAGGTAATGGCAAGCCTGGGGCTATCACCAGTAAATTACAAAATCTCTATAACGATATAGCGAGGGGCAAAGTTGATAAATATAATGATTGCCTCATCGAAGTTAAATAAATTTGTTCAAGAAATCCAAGCCTTCTTGAAGCCAGAACAAGTTCTAAACACAGATATAGATCGTTATCTCTATGAAACAGACGCCACTTCTTTATTTAAAAATCAAGCTGCTTTGATTCTCATCCCGCGCACTAGCCAAGAAGTAGCGCGCATAATCACAATCATCAATAAATATCCAGAGCTCAACTTCGTTGCAAGAGGTGCTGGCACCGGGCTCTCAGGTGGAGCGATTGGTGATGCTAATTCAATCATTATTTCAATAGCCAAACTCAGCAAACTAATTGCTTTTGATGCAGCAAATCAAATGGCACTTATTGAAACAGGATTAGTCAACGAAACTCTCAGTCAATTAGTGAAGCAAACTGGCTTACATTTCTCGCCAGACCCCAGTTCCCAAGCAGCATGCACCATTGGTGGCAATATCGCAGAGAACGCCGGTGGCATTCATTGCTACAAGCATGGAGTCAGCGCCGATCAAATACTCGGACTGGAGGTAGTTTTGCCAAGTGGCGAAATAATCCACCTTGGTCAAATCAATCAACAAGCCTGCGAGGATTTTGATCTTGGACAAGAAATAAAACAAATTCATTCAGCCAAAAGATCAGCAATTGATTTCACCAGGCTCTTTGTAGGTAGTGAAGGTACCTTTGGAATTGCTACCAAGGCATTAGTGCGCTTACAAAAAATCCCTGAATCATTTCTTACAATGCAAGTTGCTTTTGCTTCGGCGATAGAGGCTGCCGAATTAGTTTCAGCAATTATCAAAGCTGGCTTTAAGCCAACCGCTCTAGAGATGATCGACAAAGGTGCTCTAGAAGCAGTTTCCAAGACTTTTGACTTGGGCATTCCCGGTGAAAGCAATGCTGTTTTATTAATAGAGCTTGATGGCGATAATGATGAGATCCTACTTGAAGCTAAAGCCATCAAACAACTAATCAAAACTCAATTTAAACCTCTACTCTATAAAGAAACTCAAGATCCAACAGAAAGACAATTCTTGTGGAAAGTCCGCAAGGGTACCGTTGCTGCCTTTGGGCAAATTGCACCGTTTTGGTATCTTTATGATGCCGTGGTGCCTCGCTCCAAAATCCCTGAGGCAACGGCAAAGATCGAAGCAATTGCCTTGAAATATAATCTCAAACTAGCTAGTGTCTTGCATGCTGCTGATGGCAACCTACATCCAAACTTCTTGTATGATCCAGAAAAAGATCCTGGAGTTGTTGAGCGTATTCATAAAGCAAGCCATGAAATCATGCATCTTTGTATTGAACTAGGCGGCGTACTTTCAGGTGAGCATGGTATCGGCGTCGAGAAGCGTGACTACATGCCTTTCTTGTTTTCTGATGCTGATATGGAAACCATGCTCAAAGTCAGGCGAGTTTTTGATCCCAAAATGATTAGTAACCCGAACAAGATTTTTCCAATTCGTGTTTGCAAAGAATGTTAAGCAAAAATAACCATGAGAATGATTCTCAATTATCAGCCTTGAATCCCTCTAAAATAGCCAATAAACACGCTCAATTGACAATGATTCTCAACAGCTATTTATTCTGGTCTTAGTTGTTAGGATATGTCTCGGTTAGCCAATAAAGAAGCTAACCATTCATTTGGTTTAAAGGAGAAAAGAATGCCATACACTATTGTTTCAGAAATTTGTGAAGGTGCAGAGGATTGTATCCCTGTTTGTCCAGTTGATTGTATCGTCTGGCCTGCTGAGGAAAAGAAAAACGCCAAAGGTTTTAAATACCCATACATCGACATGGATACCTGTATCGATTGTGGTGCTTGCTTAGCTGCTTGCCCTATTGAAGGCGCTATCCTTGACGAAGGTAAACCTGAACTACAACTAGTTTAGTTTTTTACAATTGTATTTTCAAAAGCCCGGCTTATGCTGGGCTTTTTTTTGCTTACGTCATTGCGAGTTCCGAAGGAACGTGGCAATCCAGTCAAAGAGTTATAATGACAACTGGTATGAAAAACATTCTAATTACCGGCGGCTCGAGAGGAATAGGCAAAGCCTGTGCTGATTTACTTGCTAATGGCAACAATATATTTTCACCTAGCTCCAAGGAACTTGATGTGAGTAATCAAGAATCGATCAATAACTATCTCAAGCAAATCGAATCGCTTGATGCGCTTGTTTGTAACGCTGGAATTTATTACGGCAGCAATATAGAAAAGCACTCTGTTGATGAATTTTCTAAAGTACTTGATGTCAATCTCACTGGTAGTTTTAGAATGATTCAGTCATGCTTGCCATTATTCAAAAAAGGCTCAAAAATTATACTGATGGGTTCAGTCAGCGCTTACGGCGACGCAGGTGCGCCAGCCTACGCAGCATCCAAAGCAGGACTCATTGCCATGATGAAATCTCTTGCTCCAGAACTTGCTCATGACGGAATTACTATCAACACCATCAACCCAGGCTGGGTACGCACTGACATGACTCAAACACTCGTCTCCAAAGAATCAGAAGCTATGCTGCTTGGTTCAACTCTACTCAAGCGCTGGATAGAGCCAGTAGAAATTGCAAACTTGGTGGAGTTTTTGATTAGTGATAAAGCTAATGCTATTTGTGGTGAAGTGATCACTATCGACGCAGGTCTTATGGTCTAGAACCTACTCGCAAAGTCCCACCTGCTGCGTTACGCTCGCCCTAACAAGTCATCATTGACGGCACAGTCAACTCAGCCTTGTTAGAACTTCGCAAGCATTGCATCTGGTGACTTTTCAAGCAGGTTCAGAACAAAACAAAAATGCTATAATTCTTTGCTAATGAGCTTCCAAGAACAAATAATGAACCCAAATAGCTTCCCAATCCTTTTGGGGCCTTGTGTTGCTGAATCCGAGCAAGTACTTTTTGAGATTGCTACTGGACTTGAAAAGATCATCTCCAAACTAGAGGCTGAGAAATTAACAGATGGTGTTGTTTGGGTTTTTAAAGCAAGTTACGACAAAGCTAACCGCTCATCGATTCATGGTTTTCGCGGTCCTGGTCTTGAAGAAGGTCTTAAACAACTTGCCAAAGTCAAAAAGGATTTTGGTTTCTCACTTGTCTCTGATGTACATGAAGTTAGTCATTGCGCGCCTGCTGCTGAAGTCTTAGATATCTTGCAAATCCCTGCATTTCTTTGCAGACAAACCGACCTGATTGTTGCAGCAGCACAAACAAACAAAGTACTTAATATAAAGAAGGGACAATTTCTTTCACCACCTGAGATCAAAAACATCGTAGTCAAAGCAAAAGAAGCTGGCAATACTAACGTGTTTATTTGTGAACGTGGCAATAGCTTTGGTTACAACAACTTAGTTGTCGACATGCGCATGTTTGAACAAGCGCGCGAGATGGGCATTAGAACTATTTTTGATGCAACTCATTCTTGCCAGCTTCCTGGTGCTGGCGGTGACAAGTCTCTTGGCAATTCTCACTACGCGCCAATTCTTGCACGCGCTGCAGTTGCAGCCGGTGCTACAGGTATCTTTGCAGAGACCCACCCACGTCCAGATGAAGCACTCTCAGATGGTCCTAATATGATTAGACTTGATGAGCTGGAAGCAGCCTTGAGAGGGATTCTTGAAGTGAGGGCTTTGAATAGCAAGGCTTGTTTACAAAACTAATGAGTTCATCCAAATATGTCTCAAACTATCAGCAATACCATGAGACGCTAACTGACTCTCGATATCTTTTTTATTAGTTACATTAATAGCCATCACATCTGGTAAACCATTCAGTTGTGCTCTATCAAGACTATTAGCCAAAAATTGCTTATAAGTTGCATCAATAATCCACTGATTCTTATCCCAATCTTCAACAGCTAAGAACATATGATTTTGCGTTCCATCATCGATGCCTTGAACATCAGCCCCTATAGTAGTCACAACAGACAAGCTTGGATCTTTTTTCAGCAATTGGTGCATATAACCAGTTAACAAACCACATATTCTATTTTCCGGATCAGATTCGTATGAACCTAGCGGACTGAGTTTCACTCTTTGATTTTGGTACGAGGGGAAAGCTATTGAAGCAGCATTTTGGATACTGCTGCTTAATTGAAAATCATTAATTGGTGAAACTGTTAGCTCATTAGAGTCTCTACCACTTAAAAATCTAATAGCACAAGGTGATTCTAATAAATTCAACTGAACTCTAAACTTGGGCTCAGGAGTTTCAAAAAGACTAGGTTGAATATGCATTTGTCTCAAATCATTTTGCTGCTTTACCATATCCGTATTAGTTGAAATCCCATTAGCAATTAAAACTCCTGAAGCTGCAGTGTAAGCAGTAGTAATAGCATGAGAAACCAGAGTCGGATCAATATCAGCAGCAATTTTGCTCGTCGCCTGAGAAGAGCTTTCTGGATTGAAGCTAATTGCGACATGCAGAGGACTTACAATATAAAATTGATTTTGCATACAGCTATACAAAGAACTACAACTAATCCAATTTATAAGAGACGAGCTATAACACCCATGCGATTTTTGTTATTTTTTAATCACATCTATGGGTCCAAACCAGTCTATCTTCAGATACGCAGCAGAGCTGCAGGGAATTGGACCCATAGGTGATTAAACCCTAGAGAACCTCGATATATTCAGTAATATCCCCACAATAATTGAAGCAGACAAGAAACTACTGCCACCAAAACTAATCAAGGGCAAAGTCATTCCAGTAATAGGGAAGAGCCCAGTAGCTACAGCGATATTGATGAGAACTTGAAAACCAAATATTAACGTCAGCGAGAAGCCAAATATTTGTCCAAACTTGTCTTCAGCGTTCAAACTAATATAAAAAGCTCTATAAAGCCAAGAGAAAAACAAAAATAGTACACCAGCTGCTCCCAAAAAGCCAATCTCTTCACAAATAATTGAAAAAATAAAATCAGCATAAGCGATTGGCAAAGGACCTAGTTTTTGGACAGAAGCTCCAATACCAACACCCCAAAGACCACCAGAACCAATCGCCCTAATAGACTGGATTAGATTATAGCCATGTCCCAAAGGATCAGAATATGGTTCAAGCCAATATTTCACTCTATCCATTTGATATGGAGTGTTAAGCACTTGCCTTACTCCGAGGAAAGCACAAGTCCCAAGTCCTGCAATAAACGCCACTAAATTAAAACCAGAAGCATAAACTGCTGCAAATGCTGCCGACATAATCAAAATACTGCCACCAAGATCAGGTTGTTTCAAAACCAAACCTGCCATTAATAGAACCCCAAGAAAAGCCCAAACATGATTACGTCCTTCTACCAAGACTTTAGTCACAACCAACGCTGTAATAATCTTGGCAAATTCAGAAACTTGCAAATTTAGGAAACCAAGTGCCAGCCATCTTCTAGAACCTCCTGTCACGACACCAAACTTGGCAGTCAATGCAAGTGCCACCAGCGATGCAATCAAAAGTGGCCAAGCGAGTTTTTTAAGCCATCTGAAATGTAAGAAACTAAAAACTAACATTATCGAGAGCCCAAAAGAAACTGCAACAAAATGCTTAATAATAAAAACCCAAGGATTACCAAAATAACGTACAGATTCATGCCAAGACGCGCTGATAACAAAAGTAATACCAACAACAATCAAGGCAATTGTTACTTGCAAAAAGAAAGGATCAACTCTATTCAGGCTTGGTTTATATACTACAGCTTCCACTTGATTTAGTATATATCAGCTGCCTAAATTTATCTCCCCTCTCTTGATAGTTTTTAAACATATCAAAACTAGAGCTAGCTGGCACCAATACAATAGGCAAGCCTGAATCATGGCGAATAGCTAAGTCAACTGCTTGCTCTAAAGTCTCGGCTTCAGAGAAATCAGCGTGAGCTACATTTTTCAAAGCCATAGCTATCTTTTTTCTCAATTCGCCAATAATAATGATGTATGAAGATCGAACACTAACTATTTTAATAAATTCTCTAAGATCAAGGTTCTTGTCTTTACCGCCGATGATAGCAATGCAATCATCAAAGGATTCTAATGCCTTGATTGCCGAGTCTGGATTAGTTGCCTTACTATCATTGTAGGCTTTGTGACCATTAACAGTGGTGATATATTCAAGACGATGCGGCACAGCCTTAAAACTCGCGAGCTTCGTTTCAAGATCTTCTCTCTTCACCCCAAACTCAGTTGCCCCAAGACTTGCAGCCAAAATATTAGAATAATTATGTTTGCCGACCAATTGAAGCTCTGCACAATCAAGTAATTTGCTCTCTGCTAAATACAAAGCGCCATCTTCATAATATGCATTTGCTTGAGCTTCAGTAGAAAATAATTGTGACTTGTCGTTCTTTAAACTTGCAGTCACATTGTCGTCTTGATTCAAGATGAAAACTCCATCATGCTCAAACAAGCGAGCTTTGGCTAGACGATATTCAGCAAGATCTTTGTGCCAATCCAAATGATCATCAGTAAAATTGAGATAGACCGAGCAATCAACTTGTTTGACTAGCTTTGAATAGAACAACTGTGCAGAGCTGATTTCCAGAACGAAAACTTCTTGGTTCTTGAGTTTTGCAAAATCCATAAACGGCAAACCAATATTGCCAATTGCTTGTGTATCAAAAATATCTGCCAGAAGGCTTACAGTAGTTGTCTTGCCATTGGTGCCAGTGACAGCTATTTTCTTCCCCGGCGCAAAATCCAAAAATAAATCAAGATCAGTTCCAAAGTCAACTTGTGAATCTTTAATCAGCTTAATGACAGGCGCATGTGGCGGAATACCAGGGCTAATCATCACAAATCGTGAATCGACAGAATCACGAAGAATAAAATCAATGGTTTGCTGACCAAACTCAAATCGCACCCCTTTAGCCTCATAATCCTCTATTCCAGCAAAGCAGTCTCTAGCCTTAAGCTCAGAAACCCTAATCTCAATACTAGGCTCGCGCTCCAAAAGGAAATCTATCGTGCTTCTGGCACTAATTCCATATCCTAAAATCGTTACGCTATTAACACCGGGTGATAACGCCGTAACGCTTTGTATTGACATCATTAACCACTTTATCCTTTATTTCCAGAAGATCCTTATAAATACTAGCAAACTTAGCAGATTCAAGATGTACTTTCTTAAACCTATAATTCATCTGCCTAATTGCATCTGGATTTTCCACATCAATAATCCGAGCAATTTCTCGATAAGGCAAAGAAGTAAGTTCTTGCAAAGCGAAAATATACAACCATAAACTCTCTCTCTGGTTCAATATCTCCCGTGAATAAATCTCCTCATATAACAAATCTAGCAGCTGTTCATCAATCAAAGAATCTATTCTACTCTCCCCATAAGATTTCACAATGGCTGGCTCAAGCATACGTTTCATGAACTGATCATCACCATATACAGGTTCAGAATCAAAAAAATCATATTCATCTTCTAATCTATGAAACGCACGAAACTTATTTAAAAACGATTTTGCTTCAAATTGATTTATAGTAGAACCGAATTCAAAAAATCCACTTGGTTCTTTCTTCCCAATATAAATAGGATAACTTGACCAGGAATAATTTTCCAAATTATTCACAATGCCAGCTTCCAAAGGGTTCCTATGGATATATCTAATAATATTTAAACTATATTTTTCAGACTGGACTAACTTGGACTTAAAACGCCCCTCGTACAGTGGACCATTTCTTGCATATTTCAAATTGTAATAAATTGCATACGACATATTGATACTGTGCATTGATGTAGATAAATTAGCTTGCAAAGATTGAAAATATAAATGATAATGATTATCCATCAAACAATAAGCATGTATTTTAAAGCCATATTTAAATTGAGCAACCTCAATACAGCGAAGAAATTTATAACGATCTTGATCATCATGAAAAATTGGAAAGCGATCTAACCCCCTCAAGTAAACATGATGAAAAGAATTAATATAATCGTGCCTTTCAATAATTGGCATCTATTACCTCCTTTATTTACGGGTCACAAACAAATGTAGCAAAAAAAACTAAGAGCTTTTACTAATGCAGTGTATCCCGCAATATGTAACGACAAAGCGTTACGGTGTTATCACCCGGTGTTGATAACGTAACGAAACGTTACTGCGTTACGACCCGGTGTTACCAGTAGTAGAAGAGTCCAATGTGGTTACCAAGGTAATTCCAAGTAACCTTGTCAAATATTTCAAGTAGAAGCGGGATTCCGCGACCGCCTTCTTTATCCATGGTCACATCATCAATACTCGCTTGGTTATAAACCTGCCAATTAAATCCAGGACCAGGATCAATTAAAGTCATCTTGAACGAACCTGGGTTGATCCTATAACCCAATCTTACGGTTCCATATGGATTTTTCTCCAAACCATAACGAATCGCATTTGTCATCGCCTCAGTGATCCCAAGTCGCAAATCCAAACCACGCTCAACTGGCATATTTGCTGCTAATGATTCAGTAACAATGGTATCTATCAAATTCGCTACCTTCTCAGTGTCTTGAGCATCAAAATCAACAATATCAAACTTGACCTGCTCTAAACTAATCATCAACCTATCATCAGTCAAAGGCGTAGCACCACTTAATGTATTCAGTGCTTCATTTAATTCATAAGTTATTTCTTTAACATCTTGTCCTTTGACTTGCTCCAAGACTTTCATCACCCAATCCTTGGGTACAAAATTACCATCAGGCATTTTTTGGTCCATCACTCCGTCTGTAAACAAAACCATTTTATCGCCTTGTTTAAAATCAATCGTCTTGGCTTCATAAACCTCGCCAATCTCTTTTGGATTGATCAATCCCAGTGGTACACCACTGTCCTGGTCTTTATCTATAATCGTGATCTTCTCACCTTCAATCAAATAAGGATTTAAATGCCCGGCATTTGTATAAGTAAGCGAACCTTCATAAAGATCAAAAATACCATACCATGCAGTTGCATAAAAATCAGAACTCGCATTTTGATCCAGAATAGACTGACAAAGAAAACTAATCATTTTCTCAGGGAACCACGCAAGTGCCGAATTGCGCACGGCAGAATTAAATTCACCAAGTAAATAACCAGTCAAGAGTGCAGCAGCAGGACCTTTACCAGATACATCGCCAATCAAGACCCCAACTTTGTCAGGCGAAAGTTCAGCGACCCAATAAAAATCACCTGAAACATTACTGTGAGCTTTATAAAAAACAGAAGTTTCTAAATTAACATCAAATACATCACCACCAATCAGGGATGTCTGTACGCGAGCTGCTTGCTTCAATTCACGAGACAATTTTTCTTGATAAGAATTAAGCTTCTCGTACATTCTTGATTGAGTCATTGCCACAATCACCTGTGAACCAGCGGCTTCCACAAAATCCATCTCATCACGAGTCCAACTACGCTTGCCGTAGCTATGAAAAACAATCCAACCTTGAACTACAGACTGAAAATGCAAAGGACAAGCTAAAGCAGACACTGCACCAGTCGCCTTGAGTTCCTCTTGTTCTTCGACTGTTAAGCGGTTAAAATTCTCTGGAGCCAATAAGTCATTAACAGCAATTGGACCAAACTGATTCTCTCGAAAATTGTCTAGAATTAAATGAGTCGCAGTATTGGCAATACTATGCACGCCTTGCTCACAATACTCATCACTAATATAACCATCAAAATATAAAAAACAACGTGAAGCCTTAAGTGCCAAACCAAGCTCATTTACAGTACGAGCCAAGATCTCACTCAAGTTCAAACTAGAACGTATCTGCGTTGTTAGGTTATTCAAAAGCTCAGCATATTCTGTTCTTTTTCTTGCCTCCTGATAAAGCAGTGCCTTCTCAATAGCAGTTGACAAAGGTATTACAATCGATTGCAACAAATCTATTTCACGCTCATTCCAATCACGCTCTTCTTTACATTGTTGTACATAAAAAACACCTTGTATCTCATCAACCAGAGATTGATGATTGTCAGACCTAACAGTACCTGCAATTTGTTTCTTGATCAAAATTGGCAAAGCAAGTAGTGATTGAGTAGAATGCAAAAAATTGTCTTCCACCTTTGCTCCAACATTGGTTTCAACAATATTGGTCTTAGACTTGAGCGCCTTGCGAATATAATAATTCTTGCGAACTGTTTCAACTCTTAGTTGTGTACTTGTTTCTTCAATATTTTTATTCGTTGCAAAATTACGTTTATATTCAAGTTCAGCATATTCATTTACTGCAAGCAAGGC